>JAPLLQ010000137.1:529-24165 GCA_026387485.1 Candidatus Omnitrophota bacterium
TAGTTTTAGGCTGGGCTAAACAGGGTATGCCTTTAGAAAGAAGCATCCTTGGTTTTCTAGAAATGCTTAAGGATAAGCGCATTAAACAAGCACAGGAAGTGGCCCACTTAGTCAATGATGGTGATGTAATATTAACTCACTGTAATGTTAGCGGACTGATGCCATTAATTGCTGAGTTTGCCAAGAAGGAAAATAAAAAAATAAGTTTTTTTACTACCGAGACCCGGCCCTATTTGCAGGGTTCGCGTTTAACAGCTTGGGAATTGCAAAGAGCCGGCGTCGGTGTTACAATAATTACCGATAATATGGCTGCGGCGGTTATCTCGCAAGGAAAGGTAAATAAAGTTATTGTCGGAGCAGATAATCTGGCTCAGAATGGCGATATTGCCAATAAAATCGGGACATACCAATTGGCAATTCTAGCCAAGTATTTTAATATTCCATTTTTTGTTATCTGTCCGCCGGCCTCAGGTGCCAGGAGCGGCCAAGAGATAAAAATTGAAATTCGGCCGGATAAGGAATTATTAGAATATCAGGGTTTACGGCTTGCGCCCAAAGGCGTTAAAGGGTATTATCCGGCTTTTGATATTACACCAGCAGAGTTAATAACCAAGCATATATATTTGAAAGTAGTCCCTAACTAAAAAATATGGATAAAGAAATATTATTAAAGGAAGAGATTATTAAGGTTGGTAAGAGGCTTTATGATGTTGGCCGGCCAAATCCGGAAACTTAAGCGCTCGCTTGGATAAGGAGAATATTCTGATTACTGCCAGCGGAACTTTTTTAGGTGGGTTAAAACCGGATGATGTTGTTAAGGTTAACTTAGTTACAGGTGCCTGTGCTTCAGAGAAGAAGCCGAGCTCAGAATTACCGCTGCATTCTTTAGTCTATAAAAATTTTTCGGCGCAGGTTATAATTCATGCCCATCCGCCCTTAATCAATGGTTATTTTGCTATCAAACATTCACTTAAGGCCTTAACCTTTGAAACCAAATTTTATTTAGGGGATATTCCGGTAGTTGTACAGGAAACCCCTACGGTTACTGATCCTGAACCGGTTATCCGAGCCCTGAAGTCAAATAATTTAGTGGTGCTTAAGAATCACGGCATAATAGCTATTGCTGATAAATTTGAAGATGCTTTGAGTATACTAGAGGCACTGGAAGAAGCAGTTAAGAGTGCTGCCTTAGCCCGGCTATTCGATAAAGACATTCTTGATGAGTTGGATCAGGCCCTGAAAGATGATTTAACTAGAAATGCCCCAGCATACAAAATGTTTTCTCCTGAACATATTCAGGAGATCGTGGATTTAGTAAATAAAGATGAATTTATCTCCCAGAAAGGTAAAGAATCGGATTTAACCCTAAAGTTAGTGATAAAACTCGATGATAGCGGCGAGTCCTACAGGTTTAATTTTGAAAAAGGAAGAATTATAAAATTGGATTTGGATTGTGATGCTCCATTTATAATTTCTGCCCCGGCTGTGATATGGGAACAGGTTTTCTTAGGTAAACTCGATTCATTCGTGGCAGTAACTCAAGGGAAGATGAAATTGCAGGGACAATTAGGCCAACTCTCTAAATGGTATGTGCCTTTTGCCCGGCTTTTTGCTTTATTTAAAGAGGTAAAAATTAAATGACCCCCAATCATCCTTTATTGATTAACGGAAAATTCGTGGAAACCAAAGAGAGGTTAAATATAATTAACCCCTCAACTGGAAAGGTAATTGCTGAAGCTTCAATTGCCTCCTTAAAGGAAGTTGAATTGGCTATCGACGGAGCCCGGGAAGCTTTTGATAAAGGCGAATGGCCGAAGTTATCTTTGAGCAGGCGAAAGGATTTTATTTCAAGAATTGCTCGGGGCATTTTGGATAAGGCCGGAGAACTAGCAAAATTAGAGACCGAGAATTCCGGTAAGCCGATTAAAGAGACAACTTTTATGGATATCCCCTCGGCTGCCAAGACTTTTGAATATATCGCTCATAATTTTGAAGGTTTCCTTAAAGAAGAAGATTTAACTATTTCTAGTGAGGCAAAAGCAAAATTAGTGCGCGAACCAATGGGGGTTGTAGTTTTAATTATTCCCTGGAATTACCCCCTTTTAATTGCTGCTTGGAAATTAGCCTCAGCCTTAGCCGCCGGAAATACCGTAATATTAAAACCATCCAGCCTTACACCTTTGACTGCGTTAGAATTGGGAAAAATTATTCAGGAAGCCGGTCTGCCTAAAGGCGCGGTGAATATAATTAACGGAAACGGTGCGAGCATTGGCGAAGCGCTTTGTAGCGACAAAAGGGTGGATATGATTTCTTTTACCGGCAGTAATGACAGCGGCCGGCAGATTTTAAGGTATACTTCCAAAAACATAAAAAAATCAATTATGGAACTGGGGGGAAAATCAGCAAGTTTAATCTTTAGTGACGTTGATATAGATATTGCGGTGAATAGCTCGCTTTGTTCGATATTTTTAAATCAGGGTCAGATGTGCACCGCGATGTCACGCATCTTTGTCCAGGATAAGATATATGATAAATTTATAAATAACTTTGTAGCTAAAACTCAAGGTATAAAACTCGGGCTCGCTGACAATTATGAAACTCAGATGGGGCCTTTAATCAGCGACGCTCAACGCAAAAAAGTTATTGCTTATATCGAAAAAGCTAAACGCGAGGGCGCGAATTTACTCTGCGGAGGGAATATCCCGCCGGCAGCGGAATTAAAAAATGGCTATTTTTTTGCGCCGACGGTTTTAAGTGAAGTTAATCCGCACTCCCATATATTTAAAGAAGAAGTATTCGGCCCGGTGGTTATTATCAATAAATTTAGCGATGCTGAGCAGGCAGAGGCATTGGCGAATAGCAGTGATTTTGGCTTAGCCAGTTGCATCTGGACTAAAGATATAGATTTTGCTGAAAGGCTCTCAAGGAAAATCAATGCCGGGGTTATCTGGATTAATACCTACGGTATGTTTTATGACCAGCTTCCTTACGGTGGATTCAAACAGAGCGGATTTGGTAAGGAATTAGGTAAAGAAGGCTTTTTGGAATATACCCGGCTTAAAAATGTAATTATCGATCAAGCTCCGGATTCAAAGCCACTGGTTAATTACTGGTATGGGTTATCCAGCTAAAAAAGTTTTTCTATTAACAATATTAATTTTACTCCTCTACGTTTTTCCCTCTCAAGCAGCACTCACCACTTTAGAAATAGCCCAAGAAAGAGCCAAGGGAATAGAAACCTCTAATAAGGAAAGTTGGATTAAAGAATTCGGCACCCGGCGCGAAGAATTTACCAAGAAATATGGCACTTCTTTCGCCTTTCTTTTTAACTATGACCAGCAATGGATTGTTAGGAGTAAGGAAAATTCAGGGGACAGCGGCGCTGCCTGTTACTGGAATGTAGAGTTAATGCAGGAACTTTGGCCCGGAGCATCCATTGATATGGAATTTGAGACTGATAGGGGTAAGGGTGTTGATAAATTCCTGCCTACCTTTTCCATTTTGAACACTAATTCTGGGGATAACATTGACTTTTATATCCCCAGGCTTTATTTCCAGCAGGATTTAGTCAACGAGAGGGTTTATCTGGCTGCCGGAAAATTAGATTTATCCGACTGGTTTGATTATAGTGTTGTGGCTGGTTGCGGGGATACCCAGTTTACCTCTAGCGCCCTGGTTAATAATCCGATTATACCATTTCCGGCAAAAGGCTTAGGAGCGATGGTTACCCTAAAGCCTTACGACTGGCTCTATTTTCAGTCAGGTGCATCCACTGCTAAGGCAAATTCCACTAAAACCGGGTTAAGCGATGGTTTTAACAGTACTTTTTTTATTAATGAGCTAGGGTTTACTCCCAAAATTGGAAACTTAGAGGGGAATTACCGCTTTATCTTTCATCTGACCCACGAAAAACTTGAGCGTTTCCTTGAGGATAGAACTAAAAATAATACTGTCGGTTTTGCTCTAAGTTTTGACCAGGCAATTACCGAACGCCTGACTTTATTTTTGCGTTACGGGTTTGATGACCCTAAAGTAAACAGTATGGAGTATTTCTGGTCTTTTGGCGGCCAGCTCAGCGAACCATTCCCCGGAAGGAAATATGATTATTTGGGTTTAGCAGTAGCCCAGTCTATTACCGGCAAAGACTACCGCGAATATAATGGGGAAGGCACCAGTTACGCTGAAACAATCTGCGAACTCTATTATAGTTATAATTTCAAGACCATCTTTACCCTTACCCCAAATATCCAGATGGTCATTGATCCTGATGCCAATAAGGACTCCTCTACCGCCGTAGTCATGGGTTTAAGATTGGTATTGAGTTTTTAGTTCCCAGATATAGTTATTGACAAGCAAGGTTTAGGAAGTATAATAAAAAATGTAACGCGAACAAATAATAAAGGTAAAAATATCTTAGACCGAAAGGAAGAGACAATCTACCTTTCGGTTTTTTTATTTTTGCCGTAACCTAAAGGAGGAGTAAGATGCATACGGGGAAGGTAAAGAAAGTGGTGCGCGAACGCGGATTTGGGTTTATTAGTGATACTGACGGAAGAGAATTGTTTTTTCACCGCAGCGCGGTTCAGGATAATAAATATGATTCTCTAAATGAAGAGCAGACAGTTGAATTTGACGTAGAGCAGTCGGAAAAAGGCCCACGGGCAATTAACGTCAAGGTCGCCTAATCCCCTTAGCTGGGTATTTCTAGACTAAGGACACCGCTGTAATGAGAAGATTTATATCTATAGGATTCTGGATAGCTAGCATAGCTATAACCATTATTCTCTTCTTTGTAGTATTTTTTCTTGTGGTTATCCTGTTTCCTTTTGATAAAAAGAGGAAAGCCGCCCATGCCCAGTGTTTCTGGTGGGCGGATTGTATCTTTGGGCTAAACCCCTTCTGGAAACTCAAGGTTAATGGTTTAGAAAATATTGACCATAAAAAAACCTACGTGGTAATTGTCAATCACCAGAGCATGGCCGATATCGTAGTGCTTTATAAAACACTGATGCAGTTTAAATGGGTGGCTAAGCAGAGCCTTTTTAAAGTCCCCTTTATCGGCTGGTGCCTCTCTCTTACCAAACATATCCAGCTTAGGCGTGGTGAATATTCAAGCATTAAGAGGGTATACCGCGAGGCAGCTGAATGGTTAAGAAAGGATATGTCGGTTTTATTTTTTCCGGAAGGTACCCGCAGCGACAATGACAATATGAATGATTTTCAAAACGGCGCGTTTAAGCTGGCAATCAAAGAAGGTAAAGCCGTCCTGCCTATCCGTATTGACGGCACCCGCGATGCTATTCCCAAAGGCAGCTGGATTTTTAAGGCTAAAGTTTGGGTAACTCTCACTGTGTTGCCGGCTATTGAGACTAAGAATTTAAATCCCGCTGATTTTGCTTATCTGCGGGATACTGTGCGTCAAAATATTCAAAGCGCGGCAGTTTAATCCTTTCTTAATTCATCCAATTTCGCCTTGACCAACCCCTGCTCCAGCAGTAAAATAAATCAAGAAAACTTATTCAAGGAGGTAAAATGCCTTTTGCGCAGAAGTTGATATTAACTTTTTCTCCGCTTGTCTTATGTTTAGTCATGATAGTAATCTCGGTGATATCAGCTGTCTCCGGGATTTTTATTATGCGTCGCAGTATCCCTCATAAGAAACTAAAGATTCATAACGATATAGCCGGCCCGCTTTTTAGTACAGTGGGGGTAATCTATGCTGTCCTGGTGGGGTTTATCGTCGTAGTTACTTGGCAGAGTTTTGACCGGGCAAACCTGGATACGCAAAGAGAAGCCAACTGTGTTATGGACCTTTATACTGATGCTGGGAGTTTCCCGGTTCCGGTAAAGATAGAGCTGCGTAGCCTGATTGGGAAATATACCAAGGCTGTAGTTAAAGAAGAATGGAAGACTATTGCTTGGGGCCAGGCAAGCCCGGTTGCTGGAGAAGCCTTGGAGAAGATATGGAAATTTTATGCCGGTTATACACCTGAAACGATTACTCAAGAAGTTTTCTTCCGGGAGTCGATTCAAAAGTTGAATCAATTAGATGAATTTCGCCTGATGCGGATAATGGATTCCCGACACGGGATTCATCCTATCCTTTGGATGGTCTTGATTACCGGAGCCGCAGTCACAGTTGCTTTCAGTTTTTTCTTTGGTTCAGAAAACTTAGGCTCCCAGATAGCCATGACTGTTTTATTGACCATAGTAATAGTTTTAATCCTCTTTACGATTTTAGAGCTGGATTATCCTTTTAGCGGCGGGATCAGCATCCGTCCGGATGCATTTCAATATATTTTAAATAGGGGATAAAGAAGGGGTCGGATGAAAAAAACTTTATTCATTATTCTGTTGGTATTATCCACTCTTTTGGTTTTTGAAACCGGATATCTGGTAGGCCTCAGGGAAAAAGCAAATATGCGTTTGGGATTAGCTGGTTATAGAAAGCCCTATTTGCCTATGGCGCGTATTCAGGAGAAGTGGGATTTTTTCCGTAAGATGCCTCCACCGGTAAAAAGAGGTTTCGCGACCACCATGACTTCAGTTGATACTGAGAAGTCATATACGATTACCATGAGTTTAGCTGGTATACCTAAAGAGGCAATTAATATTGAAGTCCGCGGGAACAGGATGATGATATCCGCTTTCCAGAAAAAAGAGTCAGGCCTAAATAAAAAAGGTTCCTGCCGTCAGGAGTTTAGTTCTAACAGCTATCTTCAGTTAATTACCTTACCGGAGAATATTAATGTTAAAGGGATCATAGCAGAGTATAATAAAGGGATACTTATGATTACTATCCCAAAGGATGTAGGAACAAAAGAAAATAGTCAGGCCGTAATTAAAATAAAGATTAAGTAAAAAAAGTGGAAACCAGATGCCTAAGGTCTATAAGTTTCCGCCAAAACTTTTAATTGATTGGCTTATGGTTTTATAGTAAAATAATTTCTAATGGATAAAGAAATCCCGCCGAAAGTTCAATCTCCTAAGCAAAAGGGGGTTGGGCTTCTTTACAGTATTGTCCTCTGGGTGTTCTTTAGTTTCATTTTCCTGATTATTCCTCAGAATATCGCACTTAGCAGTGATGTCGAAGTAACAATTACTATACCTTCGCTCAAAGAAGCTGTTTCTCTGGCCATTAAAAATAATCTGAATATCCAAATGCAGGAGAAAGAAGTGGGAGCAGCCCGGGCTGATATCATGAAGGCCCAGAGCATATTCTATCCCCAAGCAAATTTTAACGCCTCTTATACCCACAATGATAAAGTTTTAAACCAAAATATTTTCACCGGATATAAGAACGATAATATCCTCGGTGTCTCACTTGCCCAAAGTATATATAGCGGTGGATTAAACATCGCTACTCTTAGGCAGGCCCAATTAAGCTTAAGAACCCAGGAAGAAACACTTAGAAGTAAAAAGCTGGATGTGGAATTTGAAGCTAAAAGGCTCTATTTCGGTTTATTGCTGGCGTATGAGACTGAACGTATAACCCAGAATCTCTTTGATCAGGCCAAGGCTCACTATGAAGATGTAAAACATAAAAACGAACAAGGCACTTCCTCGAGATTTGATCTGTTGCAATCAAAAGTCCAGGTTTCAAAGATTGTCCCGGAATTGGTCAAGGCCAGGAATGCCATTGATTTGACTATAGTGGACTTAAAAAAATTACTTAGGATTAATATGAAAGAAAAGCTCACGGTTACTGATCGGCTTCACTATTCCTATATCGATATCAATGAGGGAGAATTTCTTAAAATCGCTTATCTTGAGCAGCCCAAAATGAATTTAAAAACATTAGGGATTGATATCAATAAATGGGCGATTCAGGTAGCCCGCTCCAGTAATCTACCTCAGGTTAATGTCAATATGGATTATACCTACCGCTCAAGTAATTTAGGTAATATGATTGACCCCCAGCATCGCAACTGGAGCTCGGGATTTACTGTAAGCGTTCCTATCTTTGATGGATTTTCTTCTCGGGCCAAAGTAGAGGCAGCAAAACTACGCTATCAAGAGGCGCACCTAGATAAAGAGGACTTGATTGATCAGATAGCCGTAGATATCAAACAGGCCTGCCTTGATTTACGCCAGGCCCAGTCAATTATTGATTATACCAAGGATAATATCTCAGAGGCTAAAGAGGCCTTAAAGATCTCCGAGGTCAGTTACGATAACGGTGAAGGGACTAACCTGGATATATTGGATGCCCAGGTATCCTTAAGCCAGGTGGAGCAGAATTTAGCCAGCGGTATTTATGATTATCTTATGGCCGAAGCTTTTCTGGATAAAACTATGGGTAAGCTTTCATTAGAGGAGGCAAAAAATGAAAAAAAAGTTTAATCTATTAATAATTGCCGGGTTGGTTGCGGTAATTTCGTTTTTAGTTTTTTTATATATCCAGGAGAAAAATAGGGAACATGCTAAGATAATAAAGGTCTCCGGTAATATTGAGGGTGATGATGTGCGCATATCTTTTCGGGTTGAGGGCCAGATTGAGGAGTTGCTTACCGACGAAGGGTTCGTGGTTAAGGTCGGAGATCTTGTGGCGAAACTTAAGACCGATGAGCTTTCTAAGATTCGGGATAATGCCGACGGTGATTTAAGGGCGACCGAACATGAATATGCCCTGGCAAAAATTGATTACGAGCGTTCTGAAAATCTGCTTAAGGCCGGAGCAGTTACTACCCAAAGCAGGGATGCTGCTAAAACCAAAGCCGATTCTTTAAGGGCGGATATAGATAAACTTAAGGCTTCTCTTGATTTAGCCCAGACTAGGCTGGATTTTACCAGCCTTGCTTCTCCGATAAATGGTTATATTTTAGTAAAAAGCTCATTAGCCGGAGAAGTTGTCCAGATCGGTACCCCGGTATTTACCGCGGTCGACCTGAATAATGTCTGGGTTACTGCCTATATCAACGAGAAAGATTTAGGTAAAATAAAATTAAATCAGGAGGCGGTTATCAAGACTGATACTTACTCCGATAAAAAATATAAAGGCAGGATTTCTTTTATCTCCAGCGAAGCGGAATTCACGCCTAAGTTTATTCAAACTACCGAAGAGAGGGTAAAGTATGTTTACCGGATTAAGGTCAAGGCTGATAATTCAAGCCTGGACCTTAAGCCCGGAATGCCCGCAGATGCATATATAATGGTTGAATAGCCCTCCAATGATTACCATAAAGGCAGAAAATCTTACCCGTAAATTTGGGACATTGACAGCACTTGACCACCTTAATCTTGAGGTCGAAGAAGGAGAGATCTTTGGTTTAGTCGGCCCGGATGGAGCTGGTAAGACCACCACCATGCGGCTCCTAACTGGAATCCTAGATCCCAGCGAAGGCCAGGCTTGGGTCTACAATAAACATACTGTAAAGGAAGCTGAGCCATTGAAGGAACATATCGCCTATATGTCTCAGCGCTTCGGGCTTTATGAGGAATTAAGCGTTTTAGAGAATATCCATTTTTACGCTGATGTTTATGGCGTAGCTAAAGAGAAGCGTGAAGAGGCCATTGATCGCTTACTGGGTTTTTCCGGGCTCCTGCCTTTTAAAGAGCGCTTTGCTGGTAAGCTCTCTGGTGGGATGAAACAAAAATTAGGCTTGGCCTGCGCCTTAATCCATACTCCCAAGGTTTTATTTTTAGATGAACCTACCAATGGCGTTGACCCGGTTTCGCGAAGAGATTTCTGGAATATACTTTATGATCTGCTTAAAGAAAAAGTCACCATATTTTGCTCCACCTGCTACCTTGATGAAGCAGAGCGTTGCCGTAGGGTCGGCCTGATGCATAAGGGAAAGCTCTTACGTTGTGATACCCCTGATAATATTAAAAAAGAATGCCATGCCAAGACTCTTGAACAGGCATTTATTAGTATAATTAACGAATATGAATCCCAACAGCCAAAATAATATTGCCGTAAGCGTAGAGAGCTTAGAGAAAAAATTCGGCGATTTTACCGCAGTTAACAAAATCAACTTTGAAGTTAAACAAGGCGAAATCTTCGGGTTCTTAGGCCCTAATGGCGCGGGTAAATCCACTACTATCAGGATGCTCTGTGGGATCATTTCTCCTACTTCAGGCGCAGGAGAGGTCGGAGGTTTTGATATTATTAAAGAGCAACATAAAATCAAAGAGCATATCGGCTATATGTCCCAGAAATTTTCCCTCTATAACGATTTAACTGTAGAGGAGAATATTAATTTTTATAGCGGTATCTATAAGATTCCGGTAAAGGAAAAGAAAGAACGTTTTCAAGCCACTATCCGTACCGCAGGGTTAGAAGGAATGGAATCAAGGCTGACCGCTACTCTTGCCGGCGGCTGGAAGCAGCGCTTAGCCTTAGGTTGCGCGTTAATACATAAACCAAGGATCATCTTCCTTGATGAGCCGACCTCAGGAGTTGACCCGATAACCCGGGCTAATTTCTGGAATATTATCAAAGAGTTGGCTAACCGTGGAGTAACTGTCTTTGTCACTACCCACTATATGGATGAGGCGGAGAATTGTAATCGCATGGTTTTAATCTACCGCGGCACAATTATTGCCAAGGGCAGCCCTGAAGAGATGAAAACCAATTGTATGAAAAATGAAGTGCTTGAGATTACCCTGCCTGATTCTCAAGATTGGCTGGAGAAAATCAGTAAAATAAAAGGAGTCAAGGACGCAGCCCTCTTCGGAGCGAATATCCACGCCGTTGTTTATGACAGCTTAGAAGCAATACCGGCGATTAAGGAGTTTTTGGAAAAAGAGAAAATAGGGGCATTTAGCGTTAATAAAATCCCTCCTTCTTTAGAGGACGTATTTGTTTCTTCGATAGAGAATTATGACCAGACTGAACTTAAAAAGAGTTAGGGCTATAGCCTGGAAAGAATTTATCCAGATTAGGCGCGACCCGCGCAGCCTAGGATTGGCTTTGGCGATTCCGATATTCATGCTTTTGATTTTTGGCTATGGGCTTTCTCTAGATATTGATAATGTGGCTACTGTAGTCTGGAATCAGGACGCCTCTTCAAAACTAACCCGCGATTTTCTGCTTAATTTTAAAGATTCCAAGTACTTTAAAATAACCGGCTATACTGATAATTACCGCGATATCGAAAGGATGATTAATAGTGGCAAGGTAATGCTGGCCATGGTCATCCCTAAGGATTTCTCTCATTATATTGAATCCGGCAAAGTAGCGCCCTTGCAGTTAATCGTCGACGGAAGCGATGCTAATACCGCGACTATCGCCATGGGTTATGTGCGTTCAGTTGTCTCCAGCTATAACATTAACCTTTTAACCAGCACTTTCCAACAGCACGGCCTTAATCCAGTTAAATCAGTTGATGCCCGGACCAGGATTTGGTTTAATATGGGTTTAAGCAGTACTTGGTATATTGTCCCCGGGGTTATTGCGATGATTATTATGATTATTTCGGCGTTACTTACTTCTCTTTGCGTGGCCCGGGAATGGGAGAGAGGGACAATGGAACAGTTAATCTCTACTCCGGTAAAAGCTCCGGAGTTGATTATCGGCAAGTTCATACCCTATTTTGCCATTGGTTTTTTTGACCTTACGATAGGCGTAATTATGGCCAGAGTTTTATTTGGTCTGCCTTTCAGGGGTAGTTATCTTTTACTGGTTATTTTTAGTGCGCTCTTTTTAACCGGAGCTTTAGCCCAAGGGATCTACATCTCTGTAGTTGCCCGCACCCAATTAATGGCCAGCCAATTGGCAAGCTTGACTACCTTGATACCAACAATGCTCCTCTCTGGGTTTATCTACCCGATTTTTAATATGCCTAAGGTAGTCCAGGCAATCACCTATCTCATCCCCGCCCGTTATTATATCGTAGTTTTAAGGGAATTATTTTTAAAAGCCGGGGGCTTAGAGAGTATGTGGGATGAGGCAATCTTTCTTACACTATTTGCGCTTATAATGATGTTTTTTGCGGTGAGAAGATTCAAGAAAAAGGTGGTCTAGAATATCCCGCTTTGCGGGATTTCGCACAGTAAGTCTGCACTTGCCAATCCTATATGGCAAGGTGCGCTAGATAAAAACTTAAGGAGCTCATGTTTGAACGGGCCAAAGCCATCCTGATTAAGGAATTTAAACAAATCTTCCGCGACCCCCGGATGAAGACAATTATTTTTATCTCCCCGCTTTTCCAGATTATCCTTTTTGGTTATGCCGCGAATAGAGATATTACCTATATTCCCACAGCTATTTTTGACCGGGATAATACCCTAGAGAGCCGCGAACTCCTGCGCAGGTTCACCTACTCTAAATATTTTGTTCCCGAGCGCTATATTTATAGCGATAAAGAGCAGGACAAAGTCCTCAACAGAGGGCAGGTCAATGTAGTTATCCGCATTGACCGCGGTTTTGGCCGCAATCTTAACGCCGGGAAAAATGCGAATATCCAACTTGCCTTTGATGGTACAGACTCTAATACGACTATGGTGGTTATGGGTTATGCCAATACTATTGTAAGTAATTACCAGTATGAATTATTAAAAAACGAAGCTGAGGCCGCTGGTTGGCAAGGGACTATACCTTATGTAGACTTAAGGGACCGGGCCTGGTTCAATGAGAATCTTATTTCAACGGACTATTATCTGCCGGGGGTTATTGCTACGATTATAACCATGATGTCGCTTTTATTAAGCGCCATGGCTATAGTTAAAGAAAAAGAGATCGGCACCATGGAACAGTTAACCGTCAGCCCTCTAAAGCCGATTGAGCTTATTATCGGTAAACTCCTGCCTTTTGCCGTAATCGCGTTGATACAAATTACCCTTATTACCCTGTTGGGTGTACTCTGGTTTCATATACCCTTAAGAGGCAATCTGTTCCTCTTATTATTTTCCACTTGTTTATATTTATTCACTACTTTAGGGATAGGCCTGTTTATTTCCACGATATCGGCAACCCAGCAGGAGGCAATGATGTCGGTTTTTCTTTTCTATATGCCAGCTGTTTTATTATCCGGATTTGCTTATCCGATTGCTAATATGCCTACGCTTATCCGCTGGTCTACTTTTGTTAATCCTTTGCGTTATTTTATGGAGACTATCCGGAACATATTTTTAAAAGGGGTGGGGATCGAGGTACTCTGGACTCAGCTCGTACCTCTTTTAATCATAGGCATCTTAGTTATTACCTTTAGTACCCTAAAATTCCGCAGGAGTTTAGGATAGGCTAAGGAAATAAATTGTTTTTTATGCGTAAGTATAATAAAATTATAAAGTAAATGAAAAGTTTCACAAGTAGAAGGAGGAGATAATGAAAAAGGCGCTCTTGATATTGGCGGTTTTGGCATTAGCATTTTCTTGGCAGATAGCTTTCGCTGAGGAGAAAGATTTTCCCAAGCAAAAAATAGTTGAAATAGCTGTAAAGTCGGTTCAGGAACAGGGGATTGTACTTAAAGAGGTAAGGATCATTTACGATGAAGGCGGTAAGCTTTGGTTAGAAAGAATAGGCGCGTTAGGCGCAGTTGAAACCAAGAATCACGGAATTTTAAAGATGGGTTTTGTAAAAAATTACCGCATCGTATATTTCGATTTTAAGGAGCCGCTTAAGGATGTCTGGGTTTTTGTAGATAAAGATAGCGGAGAAGTTCTAACGGTTTACCGGGAAGAATAAGATGAAAAAAATAAATAAAGTCCTGATTATTATTTTAGTTGTTTTTTTTAGCATCTTTATTCTAGCTAATATCGCGGTATCGGTCTTTGCCAAAAAAATAGTAGTTGAGCAACTCGAGCAGAATCTGAAGGTAAAGGCAAGCCTGGGCAGTATCAATATCAGTTTGCCTTTTTCGGTGAACTTGAATAATCTAGAGATCAAGGATTTGGTAAAGATTAATCGGCTTTCGGTCTCGCCGAATATTTTTGCTATCTTCGCGGGAAAGATTGTCTTAGGAAGCGTAGTTTTAGTTGATCCGTTAGTTACTTTGACTCAAGGCCCAGATGGGAGACTCAATCTTCCGCAGTTAGAGCAAAAAGGCGTCAAGCCGCCGGAAGTTTATGTAACTAGTTTAGCCATTCGTAACGGCAAAGTTATTTTTAACGATAAAAAAGCATCACCAGAAGGTTTTAAGGTTATTTTAGAGAGGATCAACGTTGATATCTCCAAGGTAATGTTTCCACCCACTTCTTTAAAAGCTAATTTTAAGGCTTCGGCAAACTTCATGAATAGCAGTGATAAAAAAATAGGGAACCTGCTTTTTTCCGGGTGGATTGATTTTGGGCCTAAGGATATGGTGGCCAACCTTAACTTAAAAGACCTAGATATCCCTTATTTTGAGCCCTACTACGGAAATTTCATCTCCAATAAAAAACTATTAGCGGCAAAACTAAATATCGGCTCTACTTTTCGGGCGAAAGATAATGATTTAAATATCCAGACCAACTTTAAACTCTCTGATATAGTCTATGCCCAGGAAGAGCCTACTGAACAAGGAACCAAGCCACAGTTAGACTTAGTCAAAAATACTTTAGATTTTTTCACTGATGAAAAAGGAAACCTGAATTTAGACTTTGAGGTTAAAACTAAGCTGGATAAACCTAATATTACTGTCAGTCAGTTACAAAAGATGATTTTCAAAGCAGCAGCCAAAAATATTGTTAATCAGTCTCCGGAATCCCTGATTAAAAAAGTTAATGATAATATCGACCAGTTTAAGGAATTCGGAAAAAGCCTGGAAGATATATTCAAGAAAAAGAAATAATCCAAGTGCAGAAGACAAAATCTATCAGGAGTATTGAAGAAAAAATGCAGGGGTTGGATAGCTCTTCTTTGCGCTACCATATCTTAGAGAGCGCTAAAAATTTTAAAACCTCTTGGATTGAATTAGGCCGCTCGCTTTATTCTGTTTTTAAAGATAAACTTTATAAGGAATGGGGCTACGCTACATTTGACGCTTATAGTATAAAAGAGATCGGGATTAGGAAACAGACGGCAATGAAGCTTTTGAAATCCTACTATTTCCTTGAAAAAGAAGAGCCGCAGTATTTAAGCCGGGATTACGCTGAGTCTACGCAAGCAGCCAAGCTACCCGGGTATGAAGCAGTTGATTTATTGCGTAAGGCGAAATACAAAAAAACTATTGATGCAAAAGACTATGCTAACTTTAAAAAAGATATCTTTGAAGAAGGTAAAGAATTTTCCCAACTTAAGCGGGATTTAACCAGCTTAATTCGCCAAAGAGAAGAGCTTGAGCCCGAAGAAGCCTATAAAAAGAAGAGGCTGGCAACATTAAGAAGATTTTTAGGTACCCTAAGGGCATTAAAACAGGAAGCCGAAGTTTCTAAATTACTCCCTGCCGCTATTATTAAGGAAGCGCAGGAGTTGATTAAAAAATTAGAAGCAGAATTAGCTTAAAAAATAATGAATATTCCTGAGTTGCTAGAGAAAAGAGTTAAGCTAAGCCCGGATAAACCGGCTTTTATTTTTAAGGACGAAGCAGTCACCTTTCTTAACCTAAAAAATAATGTTTTTAAATTAGCTGATAGCCTTCAAAAGCTGGGAGTAAATTCAGGGGATAAGGTTGCCCTCTATCTTCCTAATTGGCCGGAGTATGTTTATAGTTACTTAGCTATTTGGTCATTGGGAGCAATAGCTGTGCCTCTTGATTTCATGCTTACCGAGGATGAACTCATTCCTTGTTTGACCCATTGCGAAGCAAAAGTATTGATTGCTAAAGCCAAAGCTACAATCCAGCTTCAGAAAATCAAAGCATCCTGTCCCCTATTAAAAAATCTGATTACTTGTCATGAGCAAAAAGAAGGTTGTTTGTCTTTTGAGGATTTGTTGGCGCAGGCTCAGCCCGTAAAACCTGCGCTTAAAATTAATGATAGTGATTACGCGATTATTTTTTATACCTCAGGCACTACTGGTAAGCCTAAGGGTGTCCTGATTAACTATAAGCAGCTGGGAGCGCCGCCTCAATCCATGGATTTTTTCGTCGGCGGAATTAAAGAAACTGATGTCGCACTCTGTGCACTTCCTTTTTCGCATCTAGGAGGTTTAATTTATATCCAAAATAGTATAGTTTACGGCCTTAGCGTGATCCTTATGGAGCGTTTTATTCCGGTAGAGTTCTTAAGAAATATCCACCAATACAGGGTAAGTTGTTTCTGGATAGTCCCTTCAATGTATTATGCTTTCTTACAGCTTAAGGAGTTTGAGACCTTTGATTTGTCAAGTTTACGCTGGATAGTTTCTTTTGGTGCTTCTAATTCTCCGGAAGCCCTGCGTAGGTTTCATCGTTATTGCCCTAATGCCCATCTTTTGAATGGCTGGGGACTGACAGAGACCAATGCGCCGACTGTGGTTTTGCCGATGGGTTCAAATAAAATCGAGAGCGTAGGCAGGAGTGCTCCCTGGATTGAGGTGAAGATTTTTGATGATCAAGGTAATGAAGCTGGAGTCGGAGAAGTCGGTGAGATTGTCGTAAAAAGCTGGGTGGTAACCGATGGTTACTATAAAGACGATGCATTAACTCAAGAGGTGATCCGCGATAATTGGTTTTACACCGGAGACTTAGGAAGGTTTGACAAGGAAGGCCATCTCTACATTATTGGTAGAAAAAAAGAGATGATTAAGGTTGGCGGAGAGATTGTTTTTGAGCCGGAGGTGGAAGAAGTCTTGCAAAAACATCCGGATATTGCCGAAGCCGCGGTAATAGGCATAGCTGATACATTGCGGGGCGAAGTGCCCAAGGCATTCGTCTCGCTCAAGGAAGGAAGAGCGCTTAGCGAAGAAGAGCTACGTTATTTCTGCCGCCAGCATCTGGCCCATTATAAAATCCCCCATTTTTTTAAGTTTAAAACCGCGCTTCCCAAAAACCGCACCGGAAAAATTGATAAAGAACTCTTACGAAAAGACTCACTTTAATGCCCGATATTAAGAATCTTAGTTTAAAAGAACTTCAGGATATCCTTGAAAGTTGGAATAAGCCTTCATTTCACGCCGCTCAAATCTTCTCTTGGATTTATCAAAAAGGCGTATTAAATTTTGAACAAATGAGCGACCTTCCCGCAGACTTAAGGAAAGAATTAAAGGATAATTTCTCTATCAGAAGTTTAGAGCTGGTTGAATCATTAGAGTCGGTTGACCAGACTAAAAAAATACTCTTTAAATTAGAGGACGGTAATTTTATTGAATCGGTGATTATTCCGTCTAGAGATAGAGTTACCGGATGTGTTTCTACCCAAGTCGGTTGTAAATACAACTGCTGTTTCTGCGCCAGCGGCCTAAGTGGGTTTAAGCGTAATTTGAGCATAGCTGAGATAATTGAAGAGATCTTATTCTTAAAAGATGAATCAGCTGGGTATAAACTATCCCACTTGGTTTTTATGGGTACAGGCGAACCGCTGGATAACTACGAAAATCTACTTAAGGTTATCCGGATGATCAATTCAAAAGAAACCTTAAATATCGGCGCCCGCCGGATTACTATTTCTACTTGTGGGTTAATTCCGGGTATAAAAAAATTAGCCGAGGAAGGTTTACAGATAGAGCTTTCTGTATCATTGCATGCCGCAGATGACCAAACCAGGTCGCAATTAATACCCATAAACAAAAAATACCCTTTAAAAGACCTACTCAAGGCTTGCGAAGAATATATTGAGAAAACCGATAGACAGATCACTTTTGAATATATTTTAATTAAGGGTTTGAATTCAGATTTAAAGCACGCCCAAAGGTTAGCCAAAATTTTAGAAAATTTAAGGCTGGTAAAAGTAAACCTTATTCCTGCGAATTCGATAAAAGAATTAAAAATTCAGCCAGCACCAAGAGCCAAAGTTTTGGCTTTCAAAGATTATTTGCTAAAGCATGGTATTAATGTTACCTTAAGACAGGTGCGCGGAGAGGATATCAATGCTGCCTGTGGCCAACTGAGGTTAAGATATGAAAATAAATAAGATACTAGTTTTTTTGTCCATAAGCTCGTGTGTTCTTTTGTTCTCTTCCTGCGTGAAGAGAGAAGTTAGGAATATTAATGCCACAGGCAAGAATATTATCTGTTTTGGCGACAGCATCACTTTTGGTTATGGAGCAAATCCCGGAGAGGATTACCCAACGGCTCTGGCTAAATTGGTGGATACCCCGGTGATTAATGCCGGAGTTGACGGAGATACTACGATTCAGGCATTAAAGCGGCTGGACACGGATGTTTTGGCTAAGGAACCGCGGCTGGTTATCGTAGAGTTCTGTGGTAATGATTTCTTAAAGAAAGTCCCCAAAGAAGTTACAATTAAAAACCTCAACGAAATAATTGACCGGATTCAGGCTAAAGGTGCTATGGTTGCGCTGGTGGATATCAGTGCAGGGTTATTTTTAAGAGAATACCGCTTGGCTTTTACAAAATTAGCCAAAGAAAAAGAAACGATATTTATCCCCGCTGTTTTAAATAAAATCATTACTAATCCTTCGATGAAAAGTGATTTTTTCCATCCTAATGGCCGCGGTTATAAAATAGTCGCCCAGCGCATTTTTCAGAAAATAGAACCTTACATTAACAGAAAAAAATAAGCAGGCTATAAAAAGCCCGCTTTAAAATATTTATGCCGAAGAAGGGAGTTGAACCCTTACGAGCTTACGCTCATCGGTTTTTGAGACCGACGTGTATGCCATTCCACCACTTCGGCGCAAAATAAAGATTGGTGGAGCTGAGGAGGATCGAACTCCTGACCCCTTGCATGCCATGCAAGTGCTCTCCCAGCTGAGCTACAGCCCCATAACTTTTCGAATTGACGTTTATAAATATAACATCCTCTAATTCTATTGTCAACACATTCATAAAACGTAGAAACATAGGTGCTCAGTGTTGATACTCAAGAGAGGCCGTTTAAATTCATTGCCGCCGAATGTATCAACTATAACCTTGACGTGATTATCCGCCTAGAGTATAATTTAGGGCAATATGATATTAGGCGTACATATCTCTGGTGTAAGCAAGCTTTCGGAATCCCTAAAGCTGGCGCATGAGCTTGGCTGCAATACCATGCAGATATTCGCCCGCAACCCCCAGAGATGGCGGGCTGATTTTTTACACCCGGATGAGTTGGAAGAATTTAGGTTGGAGCAGGCGAAATTCAAGATAGATCCGATTTCTATCCATATTTCTTATCTGATTAACCTGGCTTCTCCTGATTCCAGATTATACCGGGCATCAATCGAAGCCTATATTGAGGATATTCTGGAAGCTCATGTTTTAGGCGCGGATTATATTGTTACCCATATGGGTAGCCATAAGGATACCTCTGAAGAAGCGGGGATAAGAAGGCTGGTCGAAGCTTTAAATAGCATTATTGACAAGACTAGTGGAACTAAGGTAGGCATATTACTCGAAAATACTTCCGGCTCAGGCTCCTGGTTAGGCTATAAATTTGGGCATCATAAAAAGATTCTCGCCGGGATAAAAGATAAATCGCGGGTAGGGCTATGTCTTGATACAGCCCACGCCTATTTAGCCGGGTATGATATTTCTACAAAGATAGGCTTGGATAAAATGCTTGATGAGATGGATAAAGCCGCAGGCCTAAACCGGTTAAAACTTATCCATTTAAATGACGCCCGTGGAGAATTGGGTTCGCACCATGACCGGCATGACCATATCGGTAAAGGCAGTATCGGCTTAGAAGGGATGAAAAGGATTATTAACCATCCCAAGTTAAAAGATAAGCCGTTTATATTAGAGACACCTAAGGACAGCCCTAATTCGGATAAGATAAATCTAGGCATAGTAAGAAAATTAAGCAAGGGTTAAGATTATGTATTACAATTTTAAAGAAATTGAAAAAAAATGGCATAGAGTTTGGGAAAAAGAAAAATCTTTCCGGGCCAAAGCTATCCCCAAGAAGAAGAAATATTATCTCCTTGAGATGTTCCCCTATCCGTCGGGGAAAATACATATGGGCCATGTACGTAATTATACTATCGGCGATGTGTCAGCGCGTTTTAAGACCATGCAGGGTTATCTGGTTTTACACCCGATGGGTTTTGATGCCTTTGGCCAGCCGGCAGAGAATGCGGCTATAAAAAATAAGACCAAGCCGGATATTTGGACCCGCAAGTGTATTAAAGAGATGGGAAATGAGCTTAAAAAAATGGGTTTCTCTTATGACTGGGAGAGAGAAATTTCCACCTGCGATAGTAGTTATTACAAATGGAACCAGTGGATATTCCTGAAGATGTTTAAAAGAGGGTTGGCTTACAAAAAAGCTTCAAGTGTCAACTGGTGTCCCAGCTGTCTGACTACTTTAGCTGATGAAGAAGTTATTGAGGGTGGGTGTTGGAGATGCCATAAAAAAGTAGAAGAGAAGGATCTGGAGCAATGGTATTTAAAGATTACCGAATATAAAGAGCAGCTCTTAGAAGATTTAAATCAGCTTAAGGATTGGCCGGAAAGAGTCTTAAGCATGCAGACGAATTGGATCGGTAAGAGCCGGGGGGTAGAAATATATTTTAAGCTTAAAGACGATAATACCATAATCCCGGTTTTTACCACCCGGGTAGATACGATTTTCGGAGCAACTTATATTGTCCTTGCTCCGGAACACACTTTAGTTAAAGAAATTATTAAAGGTAAGCCTCAAGAGAAAGAAGTCTTAAAATTTATCGATAAGGTTAGCAAGAAGAGTGCCGTAGTACGTAGCTCTTCGGACGTTAAGAAAGAAGGAATTTTTACTGGAAGCTTTGCGGTAAATCCGGTTAATAACGAAGAAGTTCCTATATGGGTTGCGGATTATGTTTTAATGGAATATGGGAGCGGTGCAATCATGAGCGTTCCTACCCATGACCAGAGGGATTTTCTTTTTGCTAAAGAACATGGATTACCGATGAGAATCGTAATCCAGGCTCAAGGCTCAAAGTTCAAGGTTCCAGCCGAAATAACTGAAGCCTATGAAGGCGATGGAATTCAAGTTAATTCTGCCCAATTTGACGGCTTGACTAATCAGGAAGCCAAGGTAAAAATTGCCGAATGGATGGATGGTAAAGGGATCGGAAAAATTCAGACTCATTGGCGTTTACGTGATTGGTTAATCTCCCGGCAGCGCTATTGGGGTACTCCTATCCCGATTATCTATTGCCCGAAATGCGGGATTGTTCCGGTTGCTTATGAGGATCTACCGGTAGAGCTGCCTAAAGATGCGCCTTTTACCGGAGAGGGAGGCAGTCCGTTAGGCAAGGTTAAAGAGTTTGTCAATACCAAATGTCCTGAATGTAAGGGCCCAGCCCGTCGGGAAACCGATACTATGGCCACCTTCTTCGATTCATCATGGTATTTTTTAAGATTCTGTTCCCCCGGATTCAATGAAGAGCCATTTGATAAAAAAGAGGTAAAATATTGGATGCCGGTAGACCAGTATATCGGCGGGATTGAACACGCCATATTACATCTTTTATATTCGCGCTTTTTTACCAAGTTCTTTAAAGACCTTGAAATGATTGATTTCAAAGAGCCATTTACCCGCCTCTTGACTCAAGGCATGGTTTTAAAGGATGGGGAAGTGATGTCTAAGTCCAAAGGCAATATCGTTGATCCGGACTCAATGATTAGTCAATATGGAGCGGATGCTTTAAGGCTCTTTGTGCTCTTTGCCGCTCCGCCGGAGACTGAACTGGAATGGGACTCTAAGGGCCTTGAAGGAGCATTTAAATTTCTGAACCGGGTTTGGAGAATTCAAGAGAATCTTAAAGAGAAAGCAGATACCGGTTTAGTGCGTATCTTGCATAAGACGATAAAAAAGGTAAGCGAGGATTTCCAGAGTTTCAAATTTAATACCGCGATTGCCAGTATGATGGAATTGACTAATGCCATATATCAATATGGAGCAGATAAGCAAGTCTTTAAAAGCCTGATTAAGATGCTTGCTCCGATTACCCCTCATTTTTCCCAGGAGCTCTGGCAGATATTAGGTGAAAAGGGGAGCATTTTTAAGGCTGGCTGGCTTGAGGCTGACCCCCGGATGCTGATTGAAGAGAGGATTATTATTGTGATTCAGGTTAACGGTAAGGTCCGCTCTAAAATTGAGGTCTCGCAGGATATAAGCGAAGAGAAGCTCAAAACCCTGATTATGGCTGATAAAAAACTCATTTCTTGGCTTAAAGATAAACCCATCCGAAATTTTATCCTCGTTCCCAAAAAGTTAGTCAATATCGTAGTTTAATTATTTATTATTCAAGATGTCTTTGATGCAAAAGAGCAGCTGGGAGGTAGGAATGGGTTTTTCGATATAGGATATAATCCCCACTCTAGCAGCAATATGTTTATCGATCTCCTCTTTTTTTAAAGATATAGCGATGATTGGAATATTTGTATAATCAGGATTTGCTTTTATATCCTGAGCTATTTTAAATCCACTCTCCCCCGGTAAAACTAAGTCTAGTAATATAAGGTCAGGCCCAACCTCCTTTAAGTTATTTAACCCTTCCTGCCGGTTACAGGCATAAAATACCACATATCCTGTTTCCTCAAGCGTTTCTTTAATTGCTTTTGAGCTATTGTAATCATCGTCAATAATCAGAATCTTTTTTCCATCCATGCCCTAAATTATACCGTAAAAAGGGAGGGTTCTCAATATAATCTAGAACTGTCTCTAAATATTTTGGTTAGATTTAAGTCTTTACCGCGTCTATTAAGTTAGGAGGAAGAACCAATGCTTAATTTTACTCAGGAGGAGCTTAAGGCAGTACTATTCGTATTTACCCTGGCCTTATTAGGATTAGGAGCTGATTTTTTGGCCAAGCTCTACCTGCCTGTAAAATCTCTTAGTGCTTTTAACCAAGAACTGGGTAAGATTAACCTGAATCAGGCGGATAAAGATCTCTTAAAAACCGTGCCGGGAATAGGTGAGAAATTAGCCGGCCGCATTATTGAATACCGCAAGAAAGAAACGGGTTTTTCTAGGCTGGAAGAATTAAAGCAGGTCAAGGGAGTTAGCGATGCTAAATAGGAAAAGAGTAGAGGGTCGCTCTTTGTAAAATGAAACATCCACTATTAGTTTTAACACTTATCTTCGTTTTAGGAATCGCCGTAGCCGATCAGTTAAGAGTTCCTTTTCAGTTATTATATATTTTATTAGTAATCGTTTTTATTTTCGAAATTTTATTGCTTCCCTCTAAAAACATATCCATGATATTCAGCTTAATTTTTGTTTTTCTCCTCGGAGCCGCAGGCTTACGAAATAGCTACATCCTGCCTAAGTCTCATCTGCTTAGGCTTATTCCCTACAAAAGTGAAAAGCTTTATTTAATCAGGGGGATGGTTGTCAGCTCTCCTCAATTTAAAAATAACCTCACGACCTTTATTTTTAAGGCAGAGGAATTAGCAGAGGATAACTTAAGCCATAGATGTTCCGGAAACATTATCGTTTACCTTAAAGGTAAGGGCAAATTTTCTTACGGAGATGAATTGTTTTTAAGGGGAAATTTGCACCGGCCTTTTTATAGCCGCACTTTAAGCCGCACAAGCTACAGGGATTATCTGGCTAATCAGAATATTTATTTTATTATGCGGGTAAAGACTGATTTCGAGGCGGTTAAGTTAAATATAAACCAAGGAGTATGGCTTAAGAGATTTTCTTTGCAGCTAAAAAATAAAATAGAAAAAGTACTTTATAGGCAGGTATCTATTATTACC
>JAPLLQ010000085.1:0-6876 GCA_026387485.1 Candidatus Omnitrophota bacterium
CCTTAGCAGCTAAGCTATCTGCTTCTTTATGGGCGAGCTTTGAATCAAATATCCATTTTATAGCATAAGCAATAAGTTCCCCTACTTCATGATAAAGAGGTGTTCCTTTTCTAAACTTTCTACTCTCTACTTCAATAACTAATCTCCTGTCATCCGTATCTAGCCTGATTAACCTACCTTGGCCATAGCCCTTTACGCTTCCTTTTGGTACGATGCGTAGAACAACAGAATGAGTAGCACCGCCATAAGTAATCTCTAAAGTCTTTGCTTTTGCCGGGCCCAAGGTAATATGCCCCCCCATATACTTATTATTACTACTGGCTACTACTGTTACTCTATCACCAAGAGTTGGTGTCGCAGCGCGGTTGCCTGCCGTTGGGGCTGCGTCCGCAAGAGTCACTTCAGACCTATAATCGATTGGGGGCAATCTTCTTTCATATCTTAAATAATTTACATGGCTAACGAAATCTTCAACGAATTCTACTAAAACCCGCATTACTTTCTTGTATTTACTAATCTCCCCAGAGTATTCTTTAAAATCATCTAACGCCTTATAGAAATCCACTGCTATCCCGTCTTTCCACTTCTTTAAAAATACAACTAAATTAGTAACTTCGGGACAAGCATACATCTTCTCAGCAAAATAATCCACAAAGGTGAAACAAACGTTTCTTAGTGGCGAATAAGGATTCATATACGCCACGCCCTTATACCTAATTCCCTCGAAGGCAGTCCCAAGATGACCTTCAGAAGACATCTTTAAAATATCTACCTCAACAGTAATACCAATTTTTTCCAGCTCCAAAACTGTTTCGGCAAATAACTTTTGAAGTACAAGTTTTTTTCTAGCTTGTTCTTCAGATAAAGGTTCTCCAGAGCGGTTGTGGTCAGCTGTATCGCTGTTGACGCTAGAGACCGCCACCCCACAGAAAAACATCCCTGCTGTCAACAAACCTGCCAGATCCACCGACACAGGGTTAGCCCATAATCCCCCCACCTGCAGCCAGAAGTAGATCCCCAATGACACAACTATAGCTGTTAGCGTAAAGATTCCCATTGCCCCTACCAACTTAGGCATACTGAAGCCGGATTGCGGCTCTTTCCCCACCGCAGGGGCTGCGGCGACCGGGGACACTGTCCCGCTTGACGCGGAAAGCGCCTGGGGTTGCTTTATAAACACACCGAACATCTCAAGACTATCTTCAACAGCAGCAAGACTCTTGCGGAATTTTTCCTTTATCATGTGGATTGTCCCGGCGGAACACTTGCATTTTAGAATTATCTCATTACCAGCTTTGCCTTCCAGGATCATATCAGCAATACTTACTTCCTGAGGATTGAGGCTTTCTAATACAGCCCCTATTTGCTCCCATATATCACGTGAGGCAAATTCTCTGTACAAATCCTCATCGCCAGTTACCTGAACCAATTTTCTGTCTACAACCCCCGTCTTCACTCTGTTAATAAAATCTTCTTTAGCGGCTAATCGCCTCACTTTCCCTATTTCCAATATTTTCAAAACAGAAACGGGATTCTGTCCAATATTGTTTTGTTCTGCTACCAGAAGAGTGGTATAAGGACCGATTTGAAACGTCTTTTGCATTTTTACACGGCCATCTTTTATAAAATCGGCAGTAAAAACGTAACATCCATTGACTATCTTTCTTTTCCGTCCTATCACTTCCCACCCTGCCTCACGAAATCCGAGAGGATACCAAGTATATCTATGTCCCCCTATCGGATTGAACCTTATGCATCCCATCCTATTGGTTACGCCGATACGCAATCCCGCTATATCCGGCGGAATTTCGTCTTGCTTCCATTTGGAATTTATCGGTCTGGCAACAAGGTCGCTAATAACTTTCATACCGAATCTAGCGCTTATATCCCGTACTGTTATGTGACGTCCTTTCTGTTTACCACGGCCATTCAGCCTTCGGGTAAAATGGCCTATCTGGAATGTTCGCCTTACAGGTTCGCGTAGCGCCTTTGTAAACTCTACTGTAAATTCAAAAATTTCGCCTTTCAAGCTACTAGACAAAATTACACCGCTCCATCCTGCTTCCGGAGGAAGATCAAGAGGATACCAATAAAAAAAGAAATTCTCTTTCGGTACGATAAAAATTCCACCATCAGAATTTGTGGTGCCAAGCCTAAGCCCCGTCAGATCCGGAACGCCAGAATCGGATTCTTTGAATGATTTGACAAGCGGATAGATAAGTTCGCCTATTATGCGCCTTCCAGGGCTATCGTCAATATCGAGCACGGTTATGCGTTTCCCTTTTTCTTTATTATTACCCATGAGAATCTTTCTCGTAGGACCTATCTGGAAAATTTTGTTTATTGCGGAGTGTCCTTCTTTAGTAAACTGGACGTTTATTTCATAAATACCGCGCCTAATTTCGCAATCTGTTATAAATGCCGACCATCCTTCATCGGATAGCCCCAAACCTTTCCATCTATATGGATAGTTTTTCTTAACCGGTAGCGGGATCTCACCAGAACCATCAGTTTTACCAAGCCACACCCATTTTAAATCTGGGAGTACCTTATTCTTCTTCATCTCATTGAATTTATCAGGATCAACAAGAAGCTCTCCTAACATTATCCGGCCGTCACGTTCATACGAATCCGGAGGCCTCGAAATCATACCATCAGGAGGTGTCCTCTGAAATATCGACGCTCTGGCTTTGGAAACAGGCAATTCGGTTATTCCCCATAGCAAAGTTATTATGGTTTCTTTTGCATTTCCCCTACTGTTCTTCTTTATTTGGCCTCTCTGGTATTTAAGTGCTAAAAGTGCTTTTATCATTATAAATTGTTTACGACTTAATCCTGTCTTCATACGGTAGTGCGTACCGCTGGCATCTGCTTCGACTACACCCCCGGCAACTAAAATGTACAAATCATTCTGTAGAGTCTCCTTTTTTGCTTCCAATCCCACCATAAGCTCATCCAGAGTCTTTTCCCCGCCTTCTAATTTCAAAAATACCGAATAAGGCGACCCGCGCACTTCCTTAATTGCAGCTCTCTTTAGATCCGCTTTCACCGCAGGGACTGCATCCGTCGGGGCGGTTATTTTATTAATTATCCTACCTATATCCTGACGGTCTTTTTCTGCTATGTTGCTCATGGCAATAATTACATCAAAATGTTCGCCTTTAAGCTGTTTAATCTTTCTGTTAATCAACGTTTCCATAAAACGTGCCTTTTGCCGGAATGCCCGAAGACCTATCTTCCCACTAAAATTTCTCTGTTCTCCTAAAGCAAGATCAATCGTTGGCTTAGATTCAAGGAAATCTCTAACTTCAGTAAGCGTCAATTTTATGGAAAGCCCTTTATTGGTAAGGATAACTTTAGAGGCTACCTGCGGACGGTTACGAATAAATTCTTTTAAGGCCTTAGCCACATAGCCGTAATCTGCTTCTCCAAAATAGGCTAAGTTGCGTACTCCTTGAAAATTTGGATTCTGTATCAGCTCTAATAGATGTGGTCGCTTAGCAGAATCAATACCAATAACCTGCTGATAAAGCTTACCTAGGGTAAGATGAAACTTAAACTCAAAAACAGTATTTTCGCTTACTGCGTCAAATTCTTTAACGGAGAAATTGTCACGATAGATAATTTTATCAAATGCCGTGAACCTGCCAAAGTTGAGTTTTTCAACAGTGCTTCCCAACTTTACAACCACCTCATAAATTCCGGATATTTCTCCGGCACAACCTAAAACACGATAGTGTCTTCCTTCACCTTGCATGATACTATTAGTCATATCTATTAAAGCATGCACTACGAAAGTGTGAATTATGTCAGCTGAAGGTCCGATATAGGTGAGAAGCTCTCTGACTTTACGTTCAAAATTCTCTGCGGAGAAATCTCTAGTTCTAAATTGTCTGATAACGGCAAAATATTTTTCTATATCCACCAGCATATCTTCGGCGCGATACTTGAGCTTCTGGGCATCAGCAATAAGAGACACACATCTACCTTGAATATGTTCATTAGCAAAGGTATTAACTTGCCAGTTAGATGCATCCCTTAACCAAATAAGCCCCATACTATTTTTACCGTTTACGGCTTGTAAACTTAAAACAATAGCATCTTTATAAAGGCCGCCTTTAAATGCCGCTTGCGCCCGCTGAATCAGATAATCAGCCTCATTAAATACTGCCACAGCATCATGAATATACTGGCTGCAGAAAGCCTGTATATGTTTTTCAGGAGTAGAAGCAGGAATATCACAAGCAGTAGCCACCTTAAACCTCTGACACCCCTGCATCTTATTCAATGCATTAAACAGCTCTTCCTGAATTTTCTCCTCTGGCCCGGTAAATAATAATGTGGTATTGAAATTTCCGATAATGACCTTATGCGTTCCGGGGATGAGCGTATCGTAAGCCTTGCGGATATCAACATTCGGATCAAGGCTATAGCCCTGGACATTGAGCTTTGAAAGCGGCTCGAGCATAAAATCTTTAGTCACGCAGGTATGCATAAGTACAGGAATAGCTTTACTATTAATAAAACTAACAATGCGGTTAATCGGCTCCTCACAATAACGCTTAAAACCTGTCTGATTATCTAAACCTTCAACCGGAGCAAAGGTAAGATTTGAAGCGTGCGGATCAAGAATCATAACCGCGTCTGCGCCGGCATCAATAAATGCTTTAGCGTTATTCTTAACTACTTCCTCGCAGTAGGCCATTAATTTATCAAAGGCAGCCCGTTCTTCATCTAACATATAGGCCATCATTGCATCCCCACCCATAAGCTCTCCGCATAATGTATATGGCCCGGTGATATAGGCAATTTTCATCCAGCGGCGATTATCCAATTCTTCTAAAGCATCCATTGCTTCCAATGCTTTAAGGTATACTTTTAAGCGGCCATCTTCCTGCGGTTTAGGATATTTAAGGCTTGATATTGTTTCAAGGTTAAACGCTAAGCGGCCTTCCTTAAATAATATTTCATCAGCTGCGAATTTAGGCGCCTCACCCTCTTCATAACTTACCTTTAATTCTATGCCATTAGCCAAAGCCACTGCCTCTGCTTCGCAGGTTAAATCCATCGGCACAAAGAACGCCCCAAGGCTAAAATGCGTGGCGATAAAAACCATCAATTCAAATAATTTATCCGCACTAGTCGCTGCCTGTTCAATACTAACCGGCTTCCAGTCGCTCTTTATTTCTTTCTCTTTCATCACTTGCCCTGCGGCATAACCTAAGAGAGGCAACCACTGCTGCCTGAATAAAGAATTGTTGTATAGATCCAGAGAAGCAGGGAGAGAAACGGGGTCAGAATTATTTATCTCGGCGGCGGGAAAAACAGAACCGTCCCCGATTATTGGGAATTCAGAATTAGTTATTTTGGAAGTGTTTTCTTGAGTACATCCCATCAATCTGCTGGCTTCTTTGAGAAAAGGAAGGCTTAATGCCTGTTTTAAATTAGATATCGCCGCGGCTATTTTTTCTCTCATCTTTGCGCCGAGGCTCTTCTTCACTCCCCAGCCTAAGTTATCGAAATAACCTCTTACTTCGGCCTCGTGGAAAAGCCTCTCTATGAACTCTTTTACAGCCATCGTCTTCGAGAATATCTCCCTGGCAGCCTCTTGCAGAGCTTCCGCTTCCAACTCCCCTTCTGCCTCAAGTTGCGATAGCCGCGCCAAAATCTCCTCAACATTTTCCGGAAAGATATTCTTTGCCCAGACCTTCTTTTGGAATATCGGCGAGTTAGGAATGCCGGAGATTTGAAAAGGAACTATAGAATCAGCTCTGTATATCTCAAAAAGCATATAATACTTATCTAAAATATCTCTCAAGCCTTTTACAGTGGTAAGCGATGAACTAATGCCAAAAATATCCGGCGGGCATTCTTTTTCATCAAAAGGCTGCCAACGGAAACAGTAATTATACCAAGAACCATCCGGTCTTCTATCAGACCAAAGACCACTTGTTTCGCTGCCACCGATGGTAGAAGCAAAACCGGGCGTATAGGGATGGATGGCGTCCCAGAGACTAAAAGGAAGATATCCTTTTGTCCCATCATGTTCTCCATAAAGAACCGGCAAATTATTATTCGGCTCGGATGGCTGTAGATTTAATCCTAACCTGAGCCCTATCGCTTGCCCTATCTCATAAAATGGGATTATGGGAATATCCGTTAAGGATACACTCCCTTTATCGTCGGATATAATTCCCTGCCGGAACAATTCATCCACGACTAAATGAAATCCGAGACCATAAATACCTCTGTTCCTTATAATTTCGCTAATAAATTGTTTTAAAGCCTCGCCTTTCTCAACATCTATGCTAATTATTAAACTGTTTTCCGGCCGGTGCCTTCCGAAAAACGGAGTACCGCCTGTTCCATACAGATTTAGTTCGATACGCCTTATACCGCAATTGAGCATGGCGCGCTTAAAGCGCTGGCCGAGCTCCGTCTCTACAATCTCTTTTTCCACACCGGCCTTTATTTCATTACGATTAACCAAGACTATGCCGCTACGAGTAAAATCTATCTTCACAGCCACCTCTAGCCGACGTTCACTAACTTCTTCTGTCTCTCCTTCCTGATTTCTGGCCATGGGAATATCTGACACTGAGTTATCTTGTTCATCTATCTGGGCTCCGAAATAATGCTCAGGAGTCAACTGACCGAGTATCGCAATAAGAGGACGATAACTTGGGTCTTCTTTTCTATTAGAGATATGCCAGAGATAGCGATTAGCGCGAACTTTTTCCGGTCCCTTGGCATAAAGAGTATTCATCGGAAATTTCTCTGCCTGTAGAACCTCTATAGATTTTAAAGACTCCAAACATAACCTTCCTTTTAATAACTCAACCGGTACACCGGAGAAATCAATAAACCCGTAAGAAG
>JAPLLQ010000085.1:6936-9189 GCA_026387485.1 Candidatus Omnitrophota bacterium
TCCGTCTCCTGAAGGCGTTTTAACTCTTAAGGCCGGACCAGTCTGGCAGTAATAATAAATAGTATTCTTGTAACGAATAGTATCCACCCGCCTTGTCCCGGGGTAATAGGTAATAGTCTCGAGAGCGGATCTATTTGCCTCTTTTGCAGCTTTGCTATTTTCTAAATCCCCACCGTTGTCGCAGAAATTATTTTTCTCTTTGTCGTTATTCATCGGCTTTGCGCGGCGGGGATCGGTGGGATCTTCCGGCGCGGCGGTAGGTAAAACGCAACTGTCCCCCTTTATTTCTATCTCAATACCTTTTTCCTGACAAACCCTTTTCACCCATTTCTTTATTTCTGAGGCCGAAATTGCAAAACTTGTTTTTTCAAAGCCTACCTCCGTACCTTCCCGATTTATTCCTAATACGTCGCCTGTCTTAAGGGAGATGATTGGAGAACCACTAAAGCCTGGACTGACTGCGCGATATTTTATCTCTATATATTTAGAATATTCTGAAACAGCGGCGCATCCGACACCCATGCCAAAAATACATTCATTCCTGTCATATGGGTGCACTATTCCAAAGGCTATAACAGGCGTTTCAGATTTTATCACATCTGGTTGGTCAGCAAGACGAAAGATAATCGGCGCAACACCCTCCCCCCTTAAATTCTCTTTTGAAACTCTAAAGAACGCAAAGTCTTCGGCTTCTTGGCTACATCCGAAGGAACTGGCAAATGCCGGCCCATATCCACTAAGATCTACTTTAAGACCTTCCGCCATAACCAGTTTATTGTTAATCTGTAAACCAAAACGCAGCCCTTCAATGTTTGAAGCAACATGCCCAGCAGTTAAACCGTAATAAAAATTCTTGTCTTCCTCAAAGAAGAATGAAACTCCTACTTTTTCTAAACTTCCACCTTCCGTTCCAGAAACCAATAAAGGAATTGCCGAAGCTAGAAAATTTTCTCTTGCCAAATCTTCCCTCGCTACACCAACATCCGCAAGATGAGCTAAAATTGACAATTGTCTATCTATTCTTTCAATCGGGCATAGGTGGCGAGGAGGATCCCGATGCAGCTGAACTTCCTCGCAGAATCTCTTAAAATCAAAAGAAGCAGAAAGATTGCCAGATTTGTCCTCTTCTCCGCCGTTGTCGCAGTGCGGCAGCAGGACTAAGTGATTATCCCCTACTGGCAGCTGCCCTGCCTGATAAGGCATTTCTGTTTTCATTTTAAGCAGGATAAAATCCGGATACTCGATGCTGTTAGACTTATCCAAGCCAAACATTTTCCTGAAATATCCCCAACTTCTTGCATGGATTGGCCTTAGTTCTATTGGCATACCATCTCTATATTCAGGCATAGCCACAGTTGTGCCCTGATTCCTAAAATTAAATGAAGCAATAAGTTTATCTTTCACCGGTAAAGCTAATCCTTCAAAGCCCTTATCTTTTCCTACCCTTAATAATTCTTGAAGTAGTTTTCTTAAAAGTTCTTCTCCGTCTAAAAGCGGAGACTGGATTGCATCAATGGTTAAAATCTTTTGCTTCTCTTGTGTCTTAGCCTCGCATAACCCGACATATCCCCTAAGCACCTTATTCCTGTAAACAAAGTAATAAACCGTATCCTCATGCATTGCCCGAGTCCAGGGATGGCCCTGCCCGCCGTCAAAAGAACAATCAACAATTCCGGCGATTCCCCTGAATATGGAAATAAATCCTGCCGGCGTAAGATCATATTCTTCAGCTTTCTTTGACTCTACAACTGCAACTTTTGCAAATTCCTGATATAGTTCGGCAGTAAATTGTGTAAATGCCTCATCCAGGCCTTTAATAGAATTAACCTCCACGCCAACCTGTCCCGGTAAATGATGGCGGTAATCTTCATAGAACATTCTGAATCCGTCCACTTGAAGTTTCTTGTCAGCCTCTTCTTCCATTTCTTCAACTAAAGCCCGATGCGTAAGGTTATGCGAAATAATTGCATCGCGCATTGCCTCAATATATTTGGGCCTGTTTGGATCCCGCGTATTCTGATAAGCTAAATACGCTAAATAGAAGATTGCTTCATATAAATATTTATTGCCCTTAAGTAACCCTATAATTTCGGCTAAAGTTAGAGGAATTTCCTGGGCGTGCCGGTTAAGATAAAAATCAAGCTTATCAGTAGTAATCCTGCCTACCCGCTTTGCCAATTCCATATTTTCAGCTATTGCCTCTTTTGTCTTTACATAAGCAAATACCCTTTTTGTAAAAACTTCGCTCAAGCC
>JAPLLQ010000022.1:0-3959 GCA_026387485.1 Candidatus Omnitrophota bacterium
TCTTTATTTACATCTTCAATTTCATATACAAAAATGTCATCTAAAATAATCTGCCCGTCTTTCATCCCATTCACCTGAGTCAGGTGGGTTATTTTTCTGGTACCATCAGGTAACTGTTCGTGCTGAATAATTAGATTTATGGCTGCGGCTATCTGCCTATGCACAGCTTCTAGGTTTATGGGAATACCGCTGGTTAAAACCATAGTCTCAAGCCGGTAGATAACATCTCGCGGAGAGCTGGCGTGGATTACTGCTAAAGCGCCCCGGTGCCCGGAACACATTGCTTGAAGCATATCTAAGGCTTCCGGCCCCCTGGCCTCACCCAATATGATTCTTCCCGGGCGCATACGTAGTGAATTCTTAAATAAATCTCTTATTGTTACTTCGCCTTTACCTTCAATATTGGGATTTCTAGTCTCAAGCCTAACTACATGATTCTGGGCAAGATGCAATTCCGCAGTATCCTCTATAGTTACGATGCGCTCGTTATCTTTAATATAGGAAGATAGCATATTTAAAGTAGTTGTCTTACCGGAACCGGTTGCACCGGAAAAGATCATATTCACCTTAGCTTTTATACAAGCGATTAAAAAATCCCCCATCCTCTGGTCCAAAGTATTTAATTTAATAAACTCATCTACCTTATCCAAACCTTTAAGAAATTTCCTTATAGTCACGATTGGACCGTCTAACGCAAGAGGCGGTATGATTATATTAACCCTTGAGCCATCCTTAAAAGATACATCCGTATAAGGAAAAGATTCGTCAATGCGCCGTCGGGTCGACGCGAGTATTCTGTATATTAAAGCCATAAGCTGCTGCTCGTCATCAAAGACAATATTAGTTAATTCTTTTTTGCCGTTCTTTTCTATATAAATCTGTTTAGGGCCATTAATCATAATTTCACTAACAGCGGGATCCTTAAAGATTCCTTCAATCGGCCCAAAACCGGTAAATTCATCAAGTATATCATTGATGATTTTATGCCTATCCACATCTGATAAATTAAGATGTCCCTGATAAATAATATCGTTTAATATCCGGATGATGGTCTCTTTAGCTTTTTCTATATCAAATTCCTCTTTATAAAATAAACTTCTGCATTCGACTATAGCCTTATTCCTGATTTTACTCTTTAATTCTTTAATCATTTAGTTCACCTATCCCTTTCAATAAATAATCTAAGCAATCAGATAAGGAGACCTTTTTTATGAGCCTGCCTCTTCTAAACAATAACCCTTCTTTCTTACCAAAAGCAACCCCGATATCCGCTTCCTTAGCTTCACCCGGGCCATTAACCACACAACCCATTACTGCTACTTTTAATGGCTTACTCCATAACCGGGAGTCTTGGGCTGATATCTTCTTCTCTAACTTACTCACTAACCTGACTAAATCCACCTCACAGCGTCCACAAGTCGGACAGCTGATAATCTGCGGCCCAAAATTCCTTAAGCCCAGAGAACTTAAAATACCCTTAGCCGCGGCAATCTCATCTTTAGGGTCAGCAGTAAGGGATACTCTTATTGTATCACCAATCCCCTCTAATAGTAAAGCCCCTAATGCGATGCTTGACTTTATTGCTCCGCTAAAAGGCGAACCAGTGGCAGTAACTCCTAGATGCAGAGGGTAATCGCAAAGCTTAGCTATCTTACGGTAGGCGCTAACCGTATCCAGAACATTTGATGCTTTTAAGGAAATAACTATATTATAAAATTTTAAACCCTCTAAGATCCTTATATAATCCATAGCGCTCTTGACTAAACTGTCAGCTAGAGGCTGTTTACTTCTTACTGAGCCGGAATTAACCCCTACCCTGATAGGAATATGGTTAATCTTTGCTGCCTGAACCACTTCTTTAACTTCTTCTTTTTTATAGATATTCCCGGGATTAAGTCGAATCTTATCTGCTCCGTTATCTATTGCTTCTAAAGCTAGTCGATAATCAAAATGTATATCCGCGACTATCGGAAGATTAACTCGTGGCTTGATCCTTTTAATTGCTCTGGCGTCAGCTTGATCCTTGACTGCTAAACGTACAATCTGGCAACCAACTTTTTCTAAGCCCACAACCTGCCCGATTACTTTACTGATATCTGCGGTCTTAAATTTAGTCATTGATTGTATAGCAATAGGTGTATTGCCTCCAATACTCACCTTACCGATTTTTACGATTCTGCTTTTACGCCTTTTAATTTCGACCATGGTTATTTTACAAAAAACTTGGTTATCTGGCTGCCGAAATGCTTAACTATATCATTATAAGTTACAAATATGGCTAAGGTCATTATGAAAGTAATGCCTATTTTATTAATCACCTGCTCGCTTCTTATACCTAAGGGTTTACCTCTTATCTTTTCTAAACCTAATAATAGAATATGTCCACCATCTAAGATAGGCAAAGGCAGTAAATTAAAAATCGCCAGACTCAGGCTTAATACCGCAACTAAATGTAAGACCGCAATCATCCCAAGTTTAGCTGCTTTGGAAGTAATAAAGAAAATCCCCAGCGGCCCAGACATTGAATCGCGCATTGATAGCTTTCCGGTAATCAGATAGCCCAACGCTTTATAAGTCATAACAGTAAGTTGGGCTGTTTTTTGAAACCCCAAAGATACTGACTCTAAAAATCCGTGCCTGACGATTACTATCTCATCGAATGGAATTATACCAATTAAATTAAAATTACGTTTCTGCCCAATAGAATCCTGTAACTCTTTACCTTTTATCTTTACGTCAACTGTAATCTTCTTATCCTTTCTGATAATCGCAAGTTTTACAGAGCCTGATTTATCAGACTGGATAAGTTTTTGTAAATCCTCCCAATACTCCACTCTCTTGCTATCTACGGCTGTAATTTTATCCCCAACCTCCAACCCTGCTGCTTTAGCGCAAAAACCATCGATTAACCCTCCTACCTTTGTAGTAAGCGTGGGATAGCCGCTAAAAAATATAAACCAAAATAATAAAAAACCAAGGATATAATTAAGCAAAGGCCCAAAGAAAATTATCCAGAAGCGCCTCCCCGGAGCTTGCGAATAATACTCATCCGGCTTACCTTTATATTCATCTAGATTATCTCCGGCAAGCTTGACAAAACCGCCTAAAGGCATAATACCGATGGAATATTCGGTATCTTGTTTTTTCTTCTTAAATAAAATCTTACCAAACCCCAGAGAAAATTGTTCCACCCGTACCCCAAGTTTCTTGGCAATGATAAAATGGCCAAATTCATGCACTAGGATAAGCACACTTAAAATAAGAATAAAAATAATCCAAGTTAAAATCATAAGTTTAGTTTAACCTCTCGATAACCCTAGAGGCTTCATTTTTAGCCCAGATATCTGCCTGACGGATATCGTCTAAGCAAGGATCGCATTTATTGGCGTGCCCCCTGATTACTCTTTCAATAATCTTTGGGATCTGAACAAATTTTATCCTCTGCATTAAAAATTCATTAACTGCTACTTCATTAGCGGCATTTAAAACACAAGGCGCAGTCCCTAAATCTTGAGCTACCTGATAAGCTAATTTCAAACAGGGAAATTTTATAAGATCCGGTTTTTCGAAATTAAGTCTGCCTAATTTATAAAAATCAATCTTCCCATCTCGATTAACTAACCTTTCCGGATAAGCAAGGGCATATTGAATTGGAATGCGCATATCTGTGACTGAAAGCTGGGCCTTGATGCTCCCATCCTCAAATTCTATCATAGAGTGGATCAATGCTTCAGGATGAATTAAAACTTTTATCATCTCAAAAGGCAGGTTAAATAAAAACATCGCTTCTAATAATTCCAGCCCCTTATTCATCAGGGTTGCCGAATCCACGGTGATCTTCTTACCCATCTTCCACCTGGGATGCTTCAGCACCATTTTAAGCGAAATGCCTTTTAAGTTATTTTTTCCGATTTTCCTTAATGGCCCTCCTGAAGCAGTAAGATACACCTTTCTTAATT
>JAPLLQ010000022.1:3992-4489 GCA_026387485.1 Candidatus Omnitrophota bacterium
ATGCTTTCTAGCTATGCGCATAATTATCGGGCCAGCCATAACCAGGGCTTCCTTATTGGCTAAAGCTATATCCTTACCGGCTTCTATCGCGCTGATTAACGGCTCAAAAGCAGCTGAGCCGCTGATGGCAAACATAATCCGCTCTATTCTTCTATCTTTAACAAATTCGCATAACCCCTCTTCCTCTACAAAAATCTTTACCTTCCCTTTAACTTTTTTAGTAAAATCAAATGCTGCTTTTTTATCGCGGATACAAACACAGGGAGGCTGAAATTCTTTAACTTGTTTATACAGGTTCTCGATATCCGAATTAACGCTTAAGGCCACAACCTTAAATTGTTTCGGCAGGCTTCTCACTACCGAAAGTGTACTTTGGCCTATTGAGCCACTAGAACCTAAAACCGCGATCCTTTTCATTTGACGATTACGCTAAGATAGAAATAAAACACCGGAGCAGTAAATAACAGGCTGTCAATTTGATCTAATACTCCACCCAT
>JAPLLQ010000118.1 GCA_026387485.1 Candidatus Omnitrophota bacterium
TATAGCTACGATAATAGAGCGGGTTATAATAAAAGCTGCGATCCCAAAGATCTCCGGCAGGATAAAATAAAGCAGGACGATCTTTCTCGGGCTCTTATCATAAAACATAGCATCCATTTCCTTGGCAACTTTACGTTCTTCATCTTTCTGCCAATTTTTGGCTTTATTTAAAAATTGGGGAAGGAGACTGTAGGCAATTAAAACTACTGAACCTAAGATTAGAATACTAATTAATAAACCCAAACTTTTCTCCTATGGAGTATACTGACTGCCTTGGCCAAAAACATCGCCTGCCTGACGGTATTTACCCTGCAGGCTTCTTTTATAATAAGCAGCTATTGCCACCAGGGCAGCGGTAATTACGATAATAACCACTATATATTCTAAAATTGATTGGGAAAGATTCTTGCGCTTAAAGCTTCTCCGCATCATTTTTTAAAATTATTAGGCTCTGCCGGAATACCCGCTCTTCTATCAAGAGGCTTTTTTACCTGCGCTAAGGCTTCAGTATAAGATACTAAAATACTGGTGCCGCTAAGTTCTTTAGAGGAGACACCTGTTACTGACGGCATGGCTGCTGATTGATCATTAGGCGGCTCTTTTATATCGTATCTCATAAAATTAATTGTACAAATCTGATTATCTTTTCTAAAAGTCAATCCACCCGCAGAGCCTACCCCTAACCCTCTCTTTTTCATGGTGCTAATAATTCCCTTTACATTGCTAGCTTGCTCCGGGGTAAATTTTTTTAACAGATCCTCCAGGTTTTTCTTATCGCATTCAGGACAATCTTTTTCAGTCTCTTTTTGCTTAATCGGCGTTTCTTCAGAAAGCATCCAGCCATAATTAAGCATCCCCGACTTGTAAAAGAAAACCACATCCTGAATCGGATCAAGGGTTTGATATGAAGCTATAATACCTCTGGGGGTATCCCAAAGAAATGATTGCTTAGCGCGCGGATAGACCGGCATAAATTTTAAAAGGTCCGGTTTATCCTTACGACTGGCGCTTAACTCTTCTGGAGTAGGTACCNNNACCTGAAAATATGTCAACATAAACCGCTGCTGTTGCTGCTGCTTCTTCAGGCGCGAAGGATAAAACTGTACTACTAATTTATACCCTTCTTTAGAAAAATACCCTTCACGCTCTTGCTTCCAACCGGCCTTAGGCAGTTCCTTCTGAAAAAAACTAGTTATTTTCTCCTTACTTAAGGAAGTGGTATAACGAACTATTTGGGTTTTCATCGGGCCAATGAATGTATCTCTCCTAGCATCCTCCTGAGCATCTTTAGGCAGCGGGATCTCCGGGATCTGGGCCCAAACACAGCTAATAAACATGCCTAAAATTAATAACAAAAAAACACCTTTTTTACGCATCTTCTTCTCCTTATTCTTAGTTTGCATCGGTCAAACGCGCTTCGTAACCACCTTCAATCACATCCCCGCCATCAAAACAGGCAGTACTGTTGCTGGCTATATTCGGATAAATAAAATTAAGAAAGCTTTTGTTTGAGCCGCCATATTCACCCCGGCCATGTTCACCCCAGACCTTAGTCTGCACACAATAGTTCATATTTATACTGGTAACTTGAATTACAAAAAGGTCAGTTGCCCCTCTGCAAGAGGATATCTCTGAGTCTTCCACTGTTGCAAGAGTTAAGTTGGCTTTTATATCCGCTATCCTATCCTCAATATTATTAAAATAATCCCAACCTGTAAGTAAATTAATTTCATTGGCAAAGATTTGCTCCATGGCTGACCCGCACATAACTATAGCCAGAACCGCAGAGAGGATCGCAAGAATGGCCCAGAGTATACAATCATAGCCTTTACAAGTAAAGAGCTGATTACAAGCCCAACCAGCCATCACCCAAAAACCACCAGAGAAACCAAAATAGCTCATCGCACGAACATTCCGCTCCATGGCATCGGTAATTGTATCATATACTTCTGTGATATAATCAACACACTCCTGCAGTATCTGCTTTGCCTGCGTAAGGGTATAAGGAGGGTACATAATTCCGTAACTATCTACCCCGGATACGCTGGCCTCAACGCTTACACGATGCGGTTGATCTAACTTATCCCTCCAAGGATAATTACCGGAGTTATTATAACCCTCGGCTTTTATCCAGGCTTGGTATTCATCCTGCTGGGGTTCAGAGAGCTTTCCTGGAATACCGCTATTTGCAAAAGCCAGGCTTAAGGCTGCAGATTTTGCAGCTGCCGGCGCCTCATCCATCATCGAAATTATCTGGCAAAGGAGATTGTGTGTAAGATCATAGTGGTATTGATAGAACGCTATCAAATACTCAAGATCTGCTTTTATAGGAGGAAGATAGGGCCATGTTTCATTTAAAAGATACTGAGCTGCGGCAGTAAGTACCACTAAAGCCGCGGCTTTCGTACCGCTCTCCAACCAGTTAGAAGAGCATTCAGCATATCCGCAAACGACTGTTAATTGTGGCCATGGCGATAACCATAGAGCTATAACTGCACTCGTTGCGGTTATGGCGCCATAATACAACAGCTCTGGAGTATCAAGCTCATCTTCAATTTCGCCTAGAAGGTATGTTTCTTCCGCAAAAAGTTCATTCGATGTCTCAAAAAGCAGCTTATTTCCTTCCGCAAAGGCATTTAAATAATCAGCCATTACTGAGGCTGCGGCTAAACTGCCGGCGTCAGCGGCATTACCGGTTTCCGTCTTATCCAAAGCTACCCTGCCGATATTAACGGTGGCGATTGTCGCGATAATCAGGATGACTAAAGCTATAATTAAAAAGGGAGCGACTTGGGCCTTAATCCCGCCTGCCTTCTTAAAGTGCTTATTTTTATCAAACCAAGAGAAAAGCATCTGCCTCCCTATTATTTTAAAAAAATAATCTCGCTATCCGCAATATTACTTATAACCTCAGGGGGCGGTGTAACGCGTGAATCTGCACTCCCTGAACCAGCGGGTACTCTAGAACCTTTATACCACATCTGGCGCCTGACGATATTATCCGCAGACCACTTCCATAAACCAAGCAAGCCGAAAAGTAACATTATTATTATAACAAAAATTACGGTAAATTCCAGGGTTGCTTGGGCTTTTTTCCTCATTAGAAATCAATACCTCTATTTAAAGTTTTCTTACCTATCTTGAGAGTATGTACCATAATCTTTTAAATAATGGGTAAAACTATGATTGGTCCCTTCAATATTAACTTTAGCTTCTAATATATCTGTTGCTGTAAGAGTCCGTTGAGTTTGGCCATTTGTTATCACGGTGTCAGTAGTTGTGTCTGTGGTATTTTTATATGTATTAACACTGGTTTCGGTTGTTCCGGGGGCATGATCAGGCGAGGTACCTAAAGGTATTGTTTGATCATTGAGCTGATATGTACTGCCCCCTCCGCCTGCTCCCCAGACAACTTGCCCGCTACCGGAAAAAACCTTGCCCTAATTCCATTGGCCGGGAGACATTGGCCATCCTGCGGTAGGCAACCATAGTATAGCCACCTCTTGTCCCTAGTGCCTGACGAAAGGCCTGCATAAGATAAGACTGCTGGCGGTTGATTTTTTCGCTATAATTAATCAGGAAAGTAAAAGCCACGATTAAAAGAGAGCCTAAAATCGCTAGTTCCGTAGTTGCCTGCGCCTTTTTAACCCTTATCAACATCTTGGGCCTCGTTTTTAAAAAACTTAATTTGTGTCCTGACTCACAGAGGTATAGTTTATGCTCTGATTCTGTTGGGTGTTTGAAATTTTAGCTCCGCCGATCAGAGTAGACTCCTGCTGCTCTGAATCAAAGCTAGAGTTAGTCAGGGAACCCAAAACCTCCAAATCCTTGGTATCCACAGAATAAACTCGCTGTTCAGTCCCGATAAAAGAGTCAGTTAGGGCTTTAATCTTAGCTTGATAACCGCGCTTAACATAGGCTTCCATACCCACGAAAACCAAACCGACTACGCCGATAATCAGCGCTATCTCGGTCAAACTCTGGGCTTTTTTAAGGGTTAGGCTTTTCATTTAAGGCCACCAGTCTCCACTCATCGGCCCGGTGCTTTCATTCGTAGACTTGTTAGTTAATTCAAAAGTATTATCCACATTATTACTGGTGCTGGTAGTAGTATCCTGACTATCTGTATGCACACTTTTACGCTCTCCAATGCCTGTAACTGTATTGCCGGGGGAATACTGCTCTCCCAGCTGGTTAGCCAAGCCGCGGATATTGCCCTGAAAGCCTCGTTTAATATAACAAGCCATAGCAATAATCCCGGCTGTTAACAGCCCAATTAATATCAGATATTCTAATGCTAGCTGACCTTTACGCATATCCTGCCTGCTTTATACTTATATTAATTACCCCAATATTCATTGGAGCTTTCCATTACATGCTCATTACCCCATCTGTTTTGCAGGTTCGTATCTATATTCGTTGAAGTTATACCACCACTAAGTGTTTCTATCTGTGCAGAATTAGCAACGGTTGTATAGTTTGAGATGGTAATTCCCGGCGAATACTGCTGACCAACCTGATCGGTTGATTCTTTTAGCCTGCCCTGAAAACCTCTTTTCATATAAATACCCATAGCAATAAGGGCAGCAACCACAAAACCCGTCAAAATAACATACTCCAAAGTGCTCTGGCCGCTTTTTTTGCGTAAAAACATAGCTTTTCACCTCCTTAAAAATTACTTAACTATTACTGAACATTAGCTATGGTCTGGTTTCCGGTCCTACTGCTAATCTCATTAGTTGTCCTGTCTATAACTCCGCCTTCACCAGCGTTTTCTGTATCAGAGGCATTCCTACTAGAAGTAAAGGTTGAACCCATATAATAAGGTTCATACTGGTTTTGAGCGGTAGAGCCTAAGACCGTGCTTGCATCAGTATCCACATAATCTACGCCTGCCTTCACCTTAGCCTGCAAGCCTCTTTTAACATAAACCTGCATCGCAACCGCAGCGGCAATAACCAAGCCGACGACTATAGCGTATTCTGCCGTGCTCTGAGCTTTGCGCATTAATCTGAACATTTTTGTCACCTCCTCCTCTTTTAAAAAGTAAGGCAATAATTATCCGCCGAAATTTACGGTCTCAATCTTGTTCTGCATTTTATCGCCTAAGCTGTTATATGAAGCACCGAGCCTTGATTTTATGCCCGCTGACAGCGCGACAACCGCTCCGATTATTGCGGCCAATATTATCACGTACTCCAAGGTACTCTGGGCCTTACGCATTAACCTGAACATTTTTGTCACCTCCTCCTTTTTAATCTTTCCGGTAGTAATTTAATTCCTCCTGCGCCTGCTTAAGGTGCGCGTTCATTGCCCGCATAATATAGGTGCTCATCGCCATAAGCGCTGAGGCGATAATTAAAATCAAGACGGTATATTCCAAAATACTCTGGGCCCTGCGGTTTTTTATCATTGCATTGCTCCCACGGCCTGGTTTACGTAGTTGTGAAAAATTCCCGGCACTCTCATTGCAAAAGCTATTGTTACTGCCACCAATAATCCAAATATCAAGAGGTATTCAACAGTATTCTGACCCCTCTTATCCTTTAAAAATAAAAAATGGCTGCCGCAAAAGTCCTTAGCAACCCAGAAAAACCCCTTTAGACAGTTATCCCGTGGCTTATTATACATCCTGATACCCTCCCTCAGGACCAGATTATTTCTTAACCCAGCTTTATCTTTTTCTCTATGCAACTAAAATATAACATTTATAAATAAGGGTGTCAATGTCATTTGCCCCGGATTAAGAAAGCGCTTCCTAAGCGATAGTAAAGTATAATAATTTGTTTTCACCGGAATAAACCCCTTTTTCATTTAACCTGCGGCAGAGATAGCTTAAGTCCTTTAAGAAACCGTAACCCGGTTCAGGCTGAAAAGATATAATCAGGCAGTCATTTTGGGGCTTGATATTGGCCTTAAGGCTATAGAACCTTTCTTGCATCGTGATTAAATCCCGCTCTTCATATCCAGCGGGCATAAAAGAGAGGCGCAGATATAAATCTAAAGCTTTAAGATAACTCTCCAAGAGCGATTTTGTATCTATGAGGGCATTCTGGCTTAAACTTAAATTCTCTGTCGAGAAAAAACGCTGGGCATTGGCGGTATAGGTAAAGAGCTCGACTTTACGGCTATAATCCTGAAATGCCTCCTCTAAATTCGGCCAGCGGCTTATATAGGCATTAGCCAATTCCTGGGATTTTAAACCTTCCGAATCAGCATTACTTAAAATAATCAGGCGGGCTTTCTCGTTAGGGCTGGTTTTCAGAACGCAACCTCTTAAGGTTACCGTTTCCTTAGCCTGCGGCTGGGATAATTCAAGCTCTATTTCGGCAAGGTAAAATTCTTTAGCTTCCGCTCCAAGGTGAACCGGCGTAAATTCCCCTATTTTATTTATTTTACGGGATTCAGTAAACTGCCAAGGCCACATCGCCAAAACAAAAAAATGTTTTTTGTTTGGGAATGAAGAGATGACTGCTAATTCTTCCAGTTTATTACCGTAAAGGGTAAGATTAAGTATGCCGTTACCTCGGGAATTAAAACCGGAAACTAAATTAAAAAATTCCTTGCTTGGCATGTCATAACCCGGAGCCATAAAAATAAGGCAGAGGCTATTTTCATAGAAACATTTATTAATCCGGCTCTTAATATTACTAATTGACGCGGAAAAATCATAAGGCAGGTAGGGAGTTGACCAGATAGTATATAGCTGGCCATCTAAGTATAAGGTATCTTTATTGGCTAAGGTGATCTTTATGCAACGCACCTCCTGAAGCGCGTTCAAAAGAATACGGGAGATCTCCTGATTCATCTCCTGAGTTAATTGCAGCTGGGTGAGGCTTGATTTACCTATATTATCCTCAAGCAAAGATGAGTAGAGCAGGTTTTCAGCCTGGATTAAAATATCGCTCTGCGGCTGATTGAGGCCCTTAGAAATCAGTGGACTGACACAGCTGGTGCCGGCGATTAAATAATCCGCGGCCCTCAGTAAAACTATGCCGCTATTTTCTATCTGCGGGGATAGCTTAACTTTGGCCTCAATTTCTAACTTAGCCGCCTCTTCCTGCTGCTTACCACCCGCTGCCTCTTCCTGAACCCTTTGTTCTTCTTCGGCCTGCTTGCGCCATCTTGCTTCTTCAACCTGACGAGCAGCTTCATTTTCGGCCTTCTCGCGCTCATCCTCCAGCTGTTTTTTCTCTTCTTGCCGACGGGCTTCTTCCTCTTTTACCTTTTGCTCTTCCTCTTCGGCTCTAGGTTTGGCCTCTTCTTGAGGCTGACTTACCCGTTGAAGATCTACCTTAATTATCTCTAAGGCGGTATCTTGAGGCCTTAATAATATAGGTAAAGAAGGCATAATTATATGCGGCCGGGCCTTCTTAGGTTTTCTTCCTATTGGAGCGCTTAAACCAGCTTCTTTGATCACCGCATTAATACTGGATTTTGAGACTTCTATTTTAAATTCTGCTTGGGCAAGATTAGAGAGGTTCCGACAGCTTAAGGTAGGATTAGATTTTTTTTGCTCTAAGATGAAATTTCTGATTTCCGGCTTTAACTTATGGGTTACGCCCATAATAACCTTTCAGTTTGGACATTTATATGATCAATATACTATTCGGTTTAGATTATGTCAAGGCCCATAATAACCTTTCAGTTTGGACATTTATATGATCAATATACTATTCGGTTTAGATTATGTCAAGCTGTTTTAGAATGGACAATTTAAGGTAGCTCTCGATACTCAGTTCTCAATACTTAATACTTGGGAGAATTGAGAATTAAGAATTAAGAATTAAGAATTAAGAAAACTGGAGGGTATCGCCTATTTTAGTAGAAGAGGCTTGAATAGTTCCGGCAGGTAATTCTGTTACGTATTTACTCTGCCAGCAAACCGGGCTAAAGCAAAATGGTTTAAAACCAACTAATATCTTTACTACTTGATTATTCTTAACCAACTAATATCTTTACTACTTGATTATTCTTATCCACAAATAAAACATCTATAGAAAATGGCATAAAAAGAGTATGCACTGAATTGCATGGCTTGATTATCAAGGCTTCTCCTTTTTTAAACTCATCCCTGCCGAATAATCCCTTCATCCTGGTAAAAGGATTATCCGCCACAATTACTTGATCAGCCAAAATTGTGTTCCTAGCTTGATTAATTATCCGCATTAGTTTACGAAAGCCCTTTAGGAAGGTTTGAATAAAGCTTCGGAAAAAGGGATACCATTGATCTTAAACTCTTCGAAGAAAGATGGTTTATAGCCGGTAGCAGAAAAATTACCTAAAACCCGGCCCAGCTCCTTTTCAACACCAATACCAGTCCGCTTAAAAATAAAGATATCCTTTAAATCAACGTGGGATTCGTCTTTCATCCCGGCGATTTCAGTAATTTGCGTAACTTTACGCGAACCATCCGACAGCCTTGCGGTATGCACTATTATATCAACTGCCGAAGCAACCATCTCCCTGATTGAGCGTATAGGAAGCTCTACCCCAGACATAAGAATCATGGAGTCCATCCGGGTTATAACATCGTGGGTGGAATTGGCGTGAATTGTCGTCATCGAGCCGTCGTGGCCGGTATTCATCGCCTGAAGCATATCCAATGTCTCTAAACCGCGGCACTCTCCGACAATAATCCTGTCCGGCCGCATCCTCAAAGTGTTCCTAAAAAGGTCGCGGATAGTAATCGCCCCCCGTCCTTCAATATTCGGTGGCCGCGACTCAAGCCTGACCCAATGTTCCTGATTGAGCTTCAATTCTGCGGCATCTTCAATAGTAACAATTCGCTCATTGCTGGGGATAAAAGTAGAGAGCACATTTAAAACAGTAGTCTTTCCTGAACCGGTGCCTCCGGAAACGATTGTATTTTTTCTGAGCAAAACGCAGGCCTTAATAAAATCTGCCATGGCTTGGTTTAACGAACCAAAACTAATCAGCTCTTCAACTTTAAACTTTTCTTTGCGGAATTTCCTGATCGTAAGAGTCGGGCCGGTTAAGGCCAGCGGCGAGATGATGGCATTGACGCGGGAGCCGTCGGGAAGGCGGGCATCCACCATAGGGACTGATTCGTCAATGCGCCGGCCGATAGGAGCAATAATCCGCTCAATAATAGTCCTGACCTGTTCGTTAGAGATAAATTTTTTACTGGTCAGTTCCAGCTTCCCGAAACGTTCAACGTAAATTTCATTTTTATTATTAACCATAATATCGGTTATTTCCGGGTCAGCCAGCAGGTCCTCTAACGGGCCTAACCCCAAAGCCTCATCTACAATCTCCTTGACTAACTTTTTACGCATCTCAGGAGAAGAGATAAAACTGCCGGCCTCTTCTACCATAAGATTAGTTACCATCACTTCGGCCCTAGCCCTTAATTCCTTAGTCTTGACATGGTCGCTAAACAATTTTAAATCCAGGCGCTTGATATCTAACTGGTCTATGAGGCGGGCGTGGGTGCGGCGCTTAAGATTAATTATCTCATCAACCCTATCCCTCTCTTCAAGGTCAATGGCGCTTGGCGTTTCTCCCATGCCTTTATTCTGCCAGAATGCGCCTGTGTTTTGGGTGGTTAGTTGTTTTAATTTAATCTGGTCTATGTCTTTACGCTCAGTAAATAATTCTTTTTCGGTAACTAAAGTATTGGAGAGTTGTTTTATGGCAGAGGAAATTTTGGACTTTGGGTTTTCTAAGACTACCGGCACCCCCCGATTGACGGATAAGCCGACAATTTTACCTTCTGAAGGTATTTGGGAAAGGATATCTATCGGTAGGCTGACCTTAACTTCCTGCCAGCTGATTCCGGCTAAGGATTCTGCCCGGTTTAAAACCGCCTTCATCATGCTCAAGGGAAAATGCAGGAACTGCAAGGTGTCTAAAATCCATTTGGTTTGGTAGATTGAGATAACATCCGGGGTAAGCATCAAAAGAAGCAGATTAGCCTGATTTAAGGTTGCCACAAATATTTCGCTGAAACTTTTACCCGCGTCTACGACGATGTAATCGTAATCTTTTTCCAGTAAACTGAAAACATCTTTAAGCTTAGCAGGGTCAATATAAGGAGATTGCTGGGGCTTGAGCACTCCGGCTAAGAAATCAATGCCAAAAAGATTCTGGGTCAAGAAATCTGTTTTTTTAAAACTCTGGGCCGGTTTCTTAAGTAGGCTCATTATATCAGCCATTGACCGGTTCGGATTAAGATTAAGCATCCGAGCCATATCTTGCGGCGCCTGAACATCTAAGTCAATTAGGCAGACCCGCTGGCCCTGATCGCGAGCCAAAGATACAGCGAGGTTGGTGGCAACTAAGGTTTTGCCTACTCCGCCCTTAGTGCTAAAAATAACAATATTTTTAGACATTTTTAATCTAGTTGATACTGTATTGGAACCTCTATTTGAAGTTCCCTATCCCCTATTGCGGGAGGAAAGGGAGGATAGGGAGATACTTTCTTAGCTGTATTAATGGCATTACTATCCAGCATTTTATAACCGGATGACTCTTTTATTTTTACTGCTAAAAGGTCGCCTTTATAAGAAAGTTTAAGGTCAAGTATGACTGTGCCCTGGAAGCCTGATCCTTGGGCTGAGGGAGGATATTTTAAGTTATCTAAAATCCGCTTTTGGACTAAACTACTGTATTTGGTTACCGGGTCTAACAAGGTTTCATCGAGAGCCGGTTTAGCCCCTGCCTCTTTTTTGGTTGTTTGCTCTAAATCTTGTACAGAGCTGACTATCCGGGGAGTAAGAGTAATAAATAACTCGGTATCAGTTAAATTATCGTAGCCTCCACCTTGGGTATTTTTTTTCTGCCTAAAGAACATTCCTAAAACCGGGACATCCGATAACCAAGGGACCCTTCTTAAATCTTCCTGGGTTTTCTGTTTAATTAAACCGCCTATAGCCATAGTCTGATTATTATCTAAAAAGAGCTCGGTAGAGGCTGAGCGTTTAGTGATTTTATAAGCTAAGGCATAGTCGGTAGAAACCTCATCGCCTACTTCGCTGACTTCCACATTTAAATTAACGTGGATGCGATCCTTTTCATATACTACCGGTTTTATTTTCAGGATAATCCCGTATTCTTTATATTCTACGTTGCCGGGAGTTGCGGTTGTCCCGGGTACCCCTCCGCCGGTAACCGTAGAGCTTAATACCGGAACTTCTCCGCCGACAGAAAGCTTGGCTTCTTTGCCACTTTGACAGGAGAGCCGCGGCCGGGAAAGCACCCTGGCTTTACCTTCCTGTATAAGTGCGTCTAACTTAAGGGTAAAGGGATTAGCTACGCCACGGGTTATGTTGGCTACATGAAATACCTTTCCCCAGGTCGTGCCTCCGGCAGTTATGCCGGCAGAACCAACTTCGGTAAAATTAATCGAACCCGGCCAAGTCAAGCCTAAGGTATCAGAAGCCCCTTTATTTATTTCTAAAATTTGCACATCTATTTCAATAACTGCTTCTTCTTCTTTTACGCTGATTAAATCTACGGTTTTATCCTTTAACGGGCCTAAGGAAGTAACTATTCTTTCCTTGTCCTGTAAAGTCTTGACTTTGCCTGAGAGAAAGACTTTTCCTTCTTCATCTTCTGCCTTCGTAATTACATCTGGTAGATTTAACTTCTTTAGGACATTATCAATACGGGTTTTAATCGCGCTGGTATCTTCGCTAAAGACTTTGACATTATAAGATTGTTCGCCAAAATTATCCCAAACTACCAGGGTAGTATTACCGGTGGCCTTAGGATTTAAGGTAAGATTTTCTTTAGTAATATTGGCGACGTCAGTAATACCGGGATTACCGATAGCAACACGCATAGGGTTTCTCACCGGGATAATTTTTACTTCGCCCATATAAAGCCTTATTTCCTCGCCCGGCTCATCTGAAGCGTAATTATTTAAAGGAAGGACGATGGAAGACATAATTATAAAGACGGCTAGGAATATTTTTCTCATCTTTCTCCTTTTATTTAGATAAAGGAACCCTTTCTTTATTCATCCCGCGGTATACCTCTACATAATCCTCGGCTTTTTTTTGTTCAGCCGGCTGCTGGGCCTGGGGAGGCATAATATATTGAAATAAAGTCTCCCAAGTTGCTGGAGGGATCCGTTCGGTTTGGGCGTCTGCCGGAGAACGCAAGACTAAACGAATCCTGCCCTGTTCCTGAACAAAAGCAATCAACCCTGCTTCCTGCGGGCTTAAAGCTAAGGTAATAAGCCCTCCTCCTGCGGAAGGCGCTACTGCCTTTGTAGTATAACGGCTCTCCTGTTCCCTGGGGCCGCCGGTATCCGAACCAATTGCTAAAATCAAGACATTTTGGAAGAGCGGTATTACCCCTAATTGACTTGCCACATTGCCATCCGGGCCTTTAACGGGAATGGGTAAAATTGCGATTACATCTACGTAATTTCCGGGCTGAATCATCCCGGACAAAGAAGACGTATTATCCACCGAAATACTAACCGCCCTTTTACCCGCGGGAGTCAAACTGGCTAACCCGCCTGTGCCGGACTGATTAGGAGAAGCGAGTTTGCTCAAAGTAATTTGTTCGCCTCGGGAAATAGGGGCAATAGTAACCAACCCGGCTATCCGGTCTAAAGAGGTAACCGCGTTGGGTTGGACAAATTTATTGGGTATAATCTCCGCGCTTAACATAGCTGGGGCGATTACCGACCCTTTAGGGATATCCTGTTTAGCTACTAACACTGCGGCCTGATTTGCCCGCATATTGGCAAGTTCTTTTTGTTTCTGCTGCTCTACTAACTGGCGCTGTTGAGAAATATATACATTCACCATTACTATGGCGACAATACCTAAGACAACCCCGCTTATCAGGACGATTGTCTTTTTCTGGACCTGTATGGGGAGTGGGGGTAGCGGCATTATTTTACCTCTCCTTCGTAAACCTCAATTTTAGCATCACGGGAGAGTTTACCAATTAGAGCCTCAATTTTCTGCTGTTGTTTTAAGAAAGTCAGGCCTCTTTTAATGTCATCCCACATATCAGAGATTGGTTTCTGTCTCCCTCCGCGCTTAGCTTCTAATTCCACGATATAATAACCATCCGGGCCCTTAAATATACTGCTTATCTTGCCTACTTCCAAGGTATCGGAAAAAGCAGCTCCATCAAACTGGGCAAATTTCTTCCCCTTCTTAATATAATCCAAATTTCCACCCTGTTTAGCGCTGGAAGATTTTGATCTTTCCTTAGCCAGGGTAGCAAAATCCGAACCCTGGAGAAGAAGAATGAGCATTTCTTTCGCCTCTTGTTCCGAAGGAACGACTATTTCGCGAATCTGTCTTTCTTCAGGTTCTTTTAACTGCTCTTTATAAGTATTATAATAATCTTCGATTTCTTTGGAGCTTACGTCTATCTTTTCAGTCTCCTGTTTAATCAACTCTAAAACTACAAGCTGCATCTTGGTCTTTTCCAGGGCAGCCGTAACCTCTGCCTCCCTATCCAAGCCTTTATCCAGGCCCTCCTGGTATAGTAAGGCCCGGCGGATCATTTCATTCTTTAGGTAATTAACCTTTTGCTCGCGGGTGGTAATCTTTAATTCCGGCCTATCAGCAGGCACAGCCGCGTTATAGGCTTCTATTTCCTGGCTTAAATCCCCTAAACTCAAGGGAATATTATTGACTTTAGCTACAATCGCTCCCTTAACAGTTATGGCCGAGGCTGACTTCCTGTCAACATCTTTCTTGGGGCTAAGCTTGCTTATCTGGTCGCAGCCAAACAGAATAAAAGCAAAAGAAAACAAAACTATAAAAAAACCCGCACTTTTCCTCATTTATCTATTCCCCCTATTTAATTATTCCTTCTTAATCTCGTTAATAATCTTAATCAGAAGGTCGGCTATTTTGGCAATCAGGAAGAAAAAGAAGAAAAAGAAAGCGTATATTGCCAAAATGATTGCGCCCATCCAGCGCGGGTTACCCGGAACAAGCCCTAAAATTATTGATATGCCGCCGATGGCACCTAAAACTAAAAAAAGCCAGGCAGCTATCTTTACCGCTATACTGGATACCTTTAAAAATCCTAAATGTTCACGCATATTTCCTCCTTGTGTTTTTTTAATTGTACCTTAAACTTGAAAGGATTGCAAGAAATTTTATTCTTTTTTCTTTTGGGCCCCTTCTTTGGCTTTCTTAAGCTCCACAAGCACCTCTTGATTATTTTGGGAAAATAGTCCTGCCTGGCGTAACGATTCCCAAGCTTGCCGATAAAGCCCTTGACGTAAATAAACCCTGCCTAAAAGATAATATGCCTGCCAACAGTTGGGTAAAATACGTAAGGCTTCTTTGGCCTCCTGGATTACCAGATTATCCTTCCCCAATACCTCGAATAAGAAGGCCCGGCTAATATAAGGGTCCGGGTAAATCTGCCTTAAGCCAAGCTTTTTTAAATCAACCGGCGGCACTTTATATTTATTTAAATTGATTTTATACTTTTTAATTAATTCTTGGGTCCCGGCTACGTTCTTCAGAAAGAGAATTCCTTTATCATCGAAAAAGACCAGTTTCCATTCTGGGCTTTTATAGAAATAACCGGCTATCGGCTGAATTTTACGCAGAGCCGTAGTCAATAAAACTGCTTCCAAGTCATACTTTTTAATTATTCCCTCTATGCTGGCACTATCCCCTTTTTCTGCTTTCTGATATTGGCTGAAAAATTCCGGGCTATAAAGCTCGCTTCTACCGTCGATAAAAACCTGCCTGAGAGGATAACCTTTACCAATTAGGTAGGCTCCGGAATTAAAATCGTTAAACATACGGGAAGGTATATTATTGTTTAGAATAAAATCTACGGCTGCCAGCGGATAGCGGCTTTTTTCCAAGCCAAAAAACGGGCTGACAAATTCTTGGGTTGCAAAGTCAAAATAAGCGACCTTAAGTTGGGAGTTAATTTCAAGGCTGACAAATCTTAAAAAAAGAAAGGCTAATACGCACCTTATCAGCCAATAGCGGATCTGCTTAAAATTGTCTTGTTTTAATAGCCCGATTTTTAGCTTTCCTAAGATATCCCCCAGGTAAAAGGCAATAACCATAAAGCTGGCAGCTATAAAAAATAGAATGTTGCGCGCGATGATACCGAAAAAAAGGAAAAATAGGCCTAATAATATATCCCTTATTCTTAATCTTTTGATATTCAAAAGAAGCGCTGCAAGATAAAGGGTTCCGATTAAATAATAAAATTTTAGCGAGGCAATTTTCAGGATAAAAACCGGCCTTAACTCTTGTATATAACCAAAAACTTCTTTGCTCTTATCGGAGAATATCCCGACGAGCACCTGCACTGGATACGCTGCTCCGCGCAGACCCTGCGGATTAATAAAGGAGGCTAATATTGCAACCAGCAGAATGATTTTTAGCCGGTGATAAACGGAATTATCCAAGGCCCCTTTTTCTTTCCACTGCCGCGGGAGAAATTTTATTTTACGCCTTAATAATTCTGCCGCGATATAGAAAGCTATTACTAACAGGCCGAGGCAAAAATATCCGTGAAGGTTAACCCAAATAATTTGCAGCGGTAAAATAAGCCATATGATTTTCCTGTTGGCATGAAACTCCAGCAAATAGAGGTAGCTGCAAAAAAATAGCATACTGAATACATCGGGGCGAATATTAAATCTGCTCTGGGAAGCGGTAACAGCGATAAAAACTAATACCGCTGTTTCTAGATATGCGCCGGTTAACCGGCGGCCGGCGAAAAGTAAAATTAAAAAAACAGCTACTATCCCGAACATCTCCAGGTAAATAAGGCCATCCGCTCCAAAGCGGGCAAAAGCAAAATAGGAAAGTAACTGAAAGACCCATTCGTGGTCAACCCAAGGCTTGCCGGCTAGAGTAAAAGAAAATATATCATTCGCCGGGATTAATTTATTTTTAAAAATAAACTCCCCTGTTTTTAGATGCAGCCATATATCTAAATCAAAGATTGACTTGGAGGAATAAAGGAAAATCAGGCAGAATACCGCAATAACAGCAGAAAAACCCAACAACCAATCCAGCCGCTGCAATAAATTTTTGGTAATTTCGCCTTTTTTCATCTTTTAAATAAAGGAAGCTTAAAAAAGCCCCTTCTTTCTCCGAAATACTCTCTGATATCCGGCCGGCTAAAATATATAATTAATAAAGTGTGGTAGAATATAGAAGCGATATCCTTAATTGGCGAAGGAATAGTTGTCTCTAGTGCCCCTGACAGGCTGATAACTTTGGCAAAGATTAATAATTTGCTTAAAATTATGACGGTAGCAAAGAATAACAATATATGGTAACTGGATAAGCTACGCCTTAATATGCCTATGCCTAAAATTAAAGAGATAAAGGCGGCGATCAAGACAAAGGCAAAAACCGAAGGCGGCTTGGTAAATTTATTTAGAAAAGGGCTTAAGGTTAAGGAGATCAGGGTGATTAAACCTATAATTATCTCGGTGAGGCCGAATAAAATAATCCCCGGTTTTTGCTTCATATGCTATTAAATTGGTAGCCCCAACGAGATTTGAACTCGTGTTTATTGGCTGAGAACCAAGCGTCCTAGACCAGGCTAGACGATGGGGCCAGATAAATTTTCAAATTATTCTACTATATCCGCGTATTTAGTCAATAAATTTATTGACCCCGGCACCCAAAGTAACTATAATACAGAATATGCAGGTAGGCATAGGGTTAAGTATAGCCTCGGATTATCTAAAAGCTGCCAAAGAAGCTGTTGAAAAAGCGCGGGTTAACATAACCGAAGGCAATGCTGACTTAGCTTTTGTTTTTACCACCGGCGAATTCGGGCACCCGTTAGTCCTAAAGACAATTTCCGAACTCCTGAACAATATCCCTATACTGGGCGCAAGTACGCCGGCGCTAATATCTAACCAGGGGATATTTAAGCACGGCCTGCTCATTGTAATTTTTAGTTTCACCGAAGAAACTTATTTTAACACTGCCTGTGTTAAAGATACCTCTGATAAAAACGCATTAGCTATGGGTGAAGAATTGGGAGGGAAATTATTGTATGGCTGTAAAGGCGTGCACCGCAATCTAACCATCCTATTTTCCGATATCACTATACCTTCCAGGCAAAATTTTATTTTCGGCATTCAGGAAAAAGTAGGCAGCAGCTTTCCTTTGTTTGGCGCCTTCACCTCGCACTGCCCGGACACCAAAAAACCTCTCCTCTATTTTGGCCAACAGACAATCATTAATGCCGGCTGCGGTGTACTTTGGGGAGGAAAACTAAATTTCGGATTAGGAGTAAAACATGGCTGGCAACCATTAGGCAAGCCCCGCTGGGTCACTAAATCTTCAGGTAGCACAGTAAATGAAATAGATGGCCAACCAGCAGTAAACCTTTATAAAGATTATCTTGCCCAAGATATTCCGGAATTAAAAAAAGAGTTTAAGCACATATCGACCTTGTACCCGCTGGGAATCAAGATTAAAGGAGAAAAAGAATATTTATTAAGAGGCCTTTCTTCTATTGAAAACGACGGCTCTCTTATTTTCGGGGCCGATGTACCGCAGGATAGCACAATAAGATTGATGATCGCCTCGAAAGAATCCTGTCTTAAGGCTACCCGACAATCAGCTGAAACAACCTTAAAAAGTATACCGGCGGCTAAAATTAAATTTGCCCTTGTCTTTAATTCGCTGGCCCGGTACACTCTTTTAGGCAGACAGGTAAACCAAGAGCTAAATCTTATAAAAGAAGTGCTGGGTAAAGATCTGCCTTTAGCTGGAATATATACCTGCGCTGAAGAAGCTCCCTTAAGTTCTCTTAATTATTTAGGTAAAACATATTCACATAATAACTCTATTGCAATTCTAACTATTGCAAGTTAAAAGATGGCGACCAGTGACATAATTAATATTTTATTCCCGTTATTCATTCTTACGGTTATTCTTCTGGGTATGTTAGTTATCGTAAAAATACGGAGAGTAAAACAACTGCAATCCCAAACCGAAGAACTTAAAAAATCGCTTGATGATATGGATGAACAGGCCAAGCTTATTGTGCGCACTGATATGGAATTAAATAAAATTCAGGATGAGCTGGATAAAAAGATCACCGGGCTTTACGCCTTACAAAGGATATCCCGGGCAACCAGCACCGCCTTAGAAGAAAACCAGATATTCAAACGGATCAATCCGGAACACTTAGAGGACCTTGGTTTTGAAAGAGCTTCCGGTTTTCTCTGGCATAACGAAGAGAAAAAATTTATACTGCAGCTTAATGTTGGTTATTCCGAAGAAGAGATTAACCGGATAAAAATCTTTATTGGCGCCAATGAAGAGCGCTGCCTAAAATTAATAGCTAGCGAAAAAACTTTCTCTTCCCTCTCTCAATCGGATAACTTAATCGCTAAAGAAGAAATGCGGAATATCTTCAGTGTTACCTCTTTTATTATCTCGCCTATAATCTCTCAGCAGGGTAATAAAGGCCTGCTCTTTGTCGGCACTCAAAATACTGAAACCCTGATTACCGAAGGAGATGAAGAGCTGATTAAAATCTTGGCTACGCAATTAGGGCAAACATTGGATAATGCCCACTTATTTGAAAAAACCTGGAGGGCACAACAGGAGTTAGAAGATAGGGTAAAAGAAAGAACCCGCGAGTTAACGCTAGCCCTAGAAGAAGTAAAAAAAATAAGCCGACGAAAAACCGATTTTGTCTCCAGCGTCTCACATGAACTAAGAACTCCCCTAACTTCAGTAAAAGGATATACGGCGATATTATTAGCTGGAAAATTAGGTAAGCTACCGCAGGAAGCCCAAGAGCGCCTGGAAAAGATAAACCGGCACACCGATGAATTAGTGCATATAGTAAACGATCTTTTGGATATATCGCGCATAGAGTCGGGTAGGGTAATTATGAAACTGGAGCCGATTGATTTAAGAAATACCGTGGCTAAGGTTGGAGATTTATTATCTGGACAACTAAAGGAAAAAAATATATATTTAGATGTTATTATGAAACCCAGTGCTTGTTCGGTGTTAGCGGACAACAGCCAGATAGAACGAGTGTTTATCAATCTTTTCGGTAATGCCCTAAAATTTACTCCGGCGGAAGGAAAAATCAGCATACAAAATCATAAAATAGATAAAATGGTTCAAGTGGATGTGAGCGATACCGGATGCGGCATACCCAAAGAAGCCCAAGAAGCAATATTCGAAGAGTTTTTTCGGGTAGATAACGCGATAAACCAGGGTGTAAAAGGTACCGGCCTGGGCCTAGCCTTGGTTAAAAATATAATTGAAGCCCACGGCGGAAAAATCTGGGTGAAAAGCAAGGCGGGATCTGGCGCTACTTTTAGTTTTACTCTGTTTGCCGCACCATAAAAAATATATGGCGATAAAAATACTTATTGTTGACGACGATGCAGATATCCGGGATGTATTAAAACTTACCCTTTCCGAGGAAAACTATTCTATCCTTGAGGCCTGCGACGGAGAAGAGGCCTTAAAAATCATCCATCACGACCAACCGGACCTGGTATTATTGGATTATAAAATCCCTAAAGTTGACGGCCGAGAAGTCTGCCGGAGAATAAAAAAAGACCTACTCTTACGCCACCTGCCTATAATTATGGTTACCGGGAAAGGGGATATCAGCGATAAGGTTGATGGGATGGACGCCGGAGCAGATGATTACGTGGTTAAGCCCTTTGAGCCTAAGGAATTACTGGCCCGCATCCGGATGATCCTCAGACACACTGAGCGCGACCTTGAAGCTAACCCCTTGACGCGCCTGCCGGGAAATATTTCTATTATTAAAGAGCTCTCCCTGAGATTAGAGAATAAAAAATTATTCGCTGTCTGCTATATTGACTTGGATAAATTCAAAACTTATAACGATAAATACGGTTTTGAACATGGTGATGAGGTAATCCGCGAGACTGCCCGGATGTTGATCCGTTCGGTCCAGGAAAAGGGGGCCCCAAATGATTTTG
>JAPLLQ010000058.1 GCA_026387485.1 Candidatus Omnitrophota bacterium
AGGCGCGGCATTCGCGGCTGTAATTGGCCCCTTAGTAGAGGTGCCGGTGCTTATAAGTTTGGTGACTGTTTCGTTGTATTTTAAGAGGAGATATTTTAAGGAAGGTGTTAATAATCCCGCGTAGGTTAATTCTTTTAAGTCAATCCTGCAATTTAGTGCGGGAGGAGGGAGTTGAACCCTCATGTCTTGCGACACTGGCTTCTGAGACCAGCGCGTCTGCCAATTCCGCCACCCCCGCAATGATTTAAGTATATCCTACCCGCCTAATCCTGTCAAATATAAAAGAATTGCCGCATAGGGACTTTACTGTTATAATATAAATGAGCGTACAATTTACGGAATAAAATGAACGTAAATTGTCTACGCGAATTTACCCCGCCGTTGGCGGGGTAAATTAACTATAGGAGAGAACGCATGTTTTTGGAGTCCTTTAAGATTACAGCTGTGGCAGTATTTCAGATTTTTCTGCTGGCGGCAATCGGCTATTTTCTGGTTAAAAAGAAGTTTTTAGTTAATGAAGGGCTTGATGCTTTAAGCCGCTTGGTAATGGATGTTACCCTGCCGTTACTTATCTTCTATCAGTTGGTTAAGGATTTTACTTTCTCTCTTTATCCTAACTGGTGGATATTCCCTTTAATCAGTATCGGCGTAACATTAATAGGGTTACTGACTGGATTTTTATTCTTAGGTTTAATTAAAGGCCAGCAGCATAGGCTGCAGTTTTTAAGTTTGGTTGCTTTTCAGAACTCAGGTTACCTGCCGCTGGCATTAGTAGCGGTCCTGCTTCCTCAGGATAAGCTGGCAGCAATGTTTATCTATATATTTTTATTCCTCACCGGATTTAATCTGGTAATGTTCTCTTTGGGTGTTTATATATTAAACTTTCATAAGGAAAAGAAATTTGATTTCAAAAGCCTGTTCAGTATTCCGGTAGCAGTTACCATTTTTAGCCTTATCTTGGTACTTTTGGGTTTGCATAAATTTATTCCGGAGATTATTCTCAAGCCCTTAAAGTTAATCGGCGACACCACTCTTCCTTTAGCCTTGTTAGTAGTAGGAGGGAACCTAGCTGAGTTTGACCTCAAACAGATTAATAAAAGAGCAGTATCTCTATTAATACTGGTAAAAATGATTATTTTGCCTTTAATCGGGCTTTGGTTGATAATTATTTTAAGGCTCCCTGACCTGATTGGCCTGTTGATTTTAATTCAGCTAGCTATGCCTTCGGCAGTAACTTTATCGGTGATCTTAAGGAGTTATAAGAGAGAGGATCTTTTAGTAAGCCAGGGAATATTTTTTACTCACATTGCCAGCGTTTTAACCATACCGGTATTTTTAATTTTATATTTTAGCCGGATTATGCTAAAATGAGCAGAATTACCAGCACTAACCGTAAGGCTTTCCGCGACTATGAAATTTTGGAAACTTTGGAAGCCGGGATTGAATTAAAGGGAGGCGAGGTAAAGTCATTACGCGCTGGTAAGATAAACTTAGATGATAGTTTCGCCCGGATCCAAGAGCAAGAAGTAATATTATTTAACACGCATATAAGCCCTTATCTGGAAGCTAGTTATATGAATGTTGAGCCGGATAGGCCGAGAAAATTGCTTCTGCATAAAGGGCAGATTGAAAAGTTAACCGGTAAGATTACTCAGCGCGGTTTGACCCTGATTCCCTTAAAGATTTATTTTAATTCCCGGGGTTTTGCCAAGGTTGAACTTGGGGTTTGTAAAGGTAAAAGGCTTTACGATAAAAGAGATGATATCAAGCGCCGGGAAACTGATCTTGAAATGCGCAGAGTTTTAAAAAATAGAAGAAAGTAGTTAAGGTCTTCAGGGACAATTTTTCAGGCAAGTAAGAATACAGAAAAATTGGGGGTGAATTGGGCTCGACTTAAGCCGTCGGGTAAAAGCAGCATGTCGCGGACGCATGGTTAGCCGCGTCAATAATCCGTGCACAATACAAACGCAAACAATCGTTTGTTTAATGCTCAACCAACGGTAGCTTTTAGGCCAATGGTTGGCATGACGCCAGTCTTCGCTAATTAATTAGCGAAGCCTCTATCTGTCCTCGCCTATAGGATAGAATAGAGCACTAATAGGCTAGTTTGGGTAAA
>JAPLLQ010000034.1:0-22371 GCA_026387485.1 Candidatus Omnitrophota bacterium
AGCGGGCAGGGTTCGCCAGCTATCAAAACTTAGCGAGAGCGAGGGCGAAGGCCGAGCGAAGATTTTCCTCGCTGGGGAAAATCGAGCAGTGCTGCGAGAAACAAGACAAGGCAGACGCTAAAATAACTATTTCAAAATTGAGTCAGCGGCGCTGACCACCTCATCCACAGTAATCGCATTCAGGCAGGCGAATTGCTTCTGGCAATTATGCGCCAGACACTCTATGCAGCCTACGGTTTTATGCAGTATGCGGTGTTTTTCGCTCGTAGGCCCCCAGCGTAAAGGGCTTAAGCCCGGCTGATTTCTCCCGAATATTACTACCTGAGGCGTACCTACCGCAGTGGCAATATGCACCGGCCCGGTATCAGCAGAAATAAGCAGTTTGCATCTTTTAATTAAACTGGTAGCCTGGCTAAGAGAAGTCTTTCTTGCCAGATTAACTGCTGGAGAACGCATATACTTAATTACATCTTCTGCTGCCTTCGAATCCAAAAGTTGTGGCCCGGCAAGGATAAAAATCTTAAAGCCGTATCTCTGCGATAATTTATCAGCGACCGCGGCATAGTTTTGCGCCGGCCAAATCCTAGAAGGACAACTTGCACCGGGATGAATAATTAATAATTTATCCTCTACCCTTATCCCTTCCTGTCTGAATAAATTATCTACCCATTTCTCAGACTCATCTTTTATGGGTATAAAAAGACCCTTATCTCCAGCTTCAATGTTTAAATATCTCAACAAATCTAAATTATATTCTAACTCATGCTTCTCTCCCCGTTGCTTAGTATACTTAATCCTATCGGTGAGCAAAAACCCCATCTTACGGTCATAGCCAACCCTTTTTCTTATACCGGCTAAATAAGCAATTAAATGAGCGCGGTTTGTAGGATGCAGAATTATGCTCAAATCAAATCTTTTTTTCTTTAAATTCCGGGCGAACCTTACAGACCTTGCCCAACTCTTATGTTTTTCGTCTTTATCATAAGTGATAACCTCATCTAAATAAGGATTGCCCTCGACGATTTCTTTGGTATAAGGGGAAACCATCATAGTTATATAAGCATTAGGGTAAGCCTGACGCATAGCTTTAATTACCGGGGTTGATAAAAGTAGATCGCCGATTCTATCCGTACGCACAATTAATATTCTTTTATAATTTTTTTGAATTGGCTTGGGGTTTAGGGCTCCTGGATTAGGGTTTAACAGATTCCTCGCTTCTCGCAAAACATCTCCTACTTTTACCAGCGACATACACTCCAGCGTCCCGAACCTACACTGGGCTTTTTCGCAAGGTCGGCAGAAAATTTCTTTCTTTACTACTGCGTTATTCTTTGACCAAGGACCGTATTTTTCATCATCGGTTATCCCGAATATGGCCACAACCGGAGTATCAAAATAACTAGCAATATGTAAAGTAGCACTGTCATTGGAAACCAAAAGCTTGGATTTTTTTAATAAAACGGCAAGTTCCGCTAAACTCGTTCTCCCGCTAAAATCTAAAACCGGAGAGCCTGCATTTTTGGCTATATATTTATTTATCTCTGCGTCCTCTTTATCCCCGACTAGAATAATCTTAGCTTGAAATCCTTTGTTTAGAATTGTTACTAATTCGCTAAATTTTTCTTTCTCCCATCTCTTGGTATGGCTTCTTGCTCCCGGAGCAATTACTATAATTTTATCGGTTTCGCTTATACTATTTTCTTTTAAAACTTGATTTATGGATTCTTGATCTTCTTGCCTTATATAAAACGATTTTTTAAGCGGCTCGTAACTTTTGATCTTTAATTTAGGATTTTGAATTCTATAGAGGTGCCTGGCCCACATATGTTTTATAGTTTTAGGGAAACCCACAAAAACAGAAGTCCTATATCTAGCCAAAAGTATCCGGCTTAGTAAACTATTTCTTAAATCTACGATTAAATCGTAGCGCTCTTTTCTTAACTCGTTAAATAATTTTAGCTTCTCTTTTAAGCCGCGGTGTTTATCATAAACAACCAGCTTGTGAAAAGCGGGGTTACCTTCAAATATCTCCTTAGGCCTGACCCCGCAGATCACCGTGATCTTGGCCTCAGGGAAATTTTCCCGCAAAATATCCAATACCGGAAGAGTTAAAACTGCATCTCCAATATTACTTAGAGTCATAAAGAGTATCTTCATTTTCTATTTTACTTTTTCCGCCTCTTTTAGCACATCATCTGGTTTGACTGCCTTCATGCAACGATTATCTTTACAATTAATTTTATAGCAGGGGATTACGCAGCCGATATTTTTCTGTAAAATAACTGCATTCTTTAAGGGGTAGGGCCCGGTAATCTCTATTGAGGTAGGGCCGAAAATGGCGATTATCTTCTTTGTGCCGACGCTATTGGCGATATGCAAAGGCCCGGTATCGGCAGTAATAAATAAATTTGCCCTTTTTGCTAAAGCGCCTAATTGTTTTACGTTAAATATACCGGCTGCAATTATTGGTTTTTCTTTCATTATTTCTTTTATATCCTGCGCCAGGGATAAATCATTATGGGAGCCAGAGATAACCACTTTAGCCTTAAGTTGGGTAATTAACTTATCCGCTAATTCTGCCCAGTAATCTTTCGGCCAACGTTTAGGTAACCAGTTGCCACCGGGATTAATAACTGCTAGGAAATCTTCTTGGTTAACCGAATTTTTTTCCAAAATTACGTTTACAAAATTTATATCATCGTCGCTTATAAAAAATTCCAAATACCTATCCTCTACTTTAAGTCCCGCCTTTTCGATAACCCTAAGATAATAATCGATACGGTGCAAAGAATCTTTGGGAAGCGGAGTAATCTTTTGGGTTAGGAGAAAAGCGCGCTTCCTGGTTTGATACCCGATCCTCTTAGGGATACCTGCAAGCCGACAGATAAGCGCCCGGCTAAAAGAACGGTGCAGTAAAAATACGGTATCAAAATCTTTTGACCTGATCTGCCTGATAAAATTCAAACGTTCCGGGATGCTCTTATGGCGATCCTTTTCGTCAAAAATAATAATTTCATCTAAGTGTGGGTTACCTTTTAAAACCGGATAACAGCGGCTGGGCACAACGCAGGCAATAAAGCTATCTGGAAAATTATGCTTTATATTCCTGATGGTAGCAGTAGAAAAAAGCACATCTCCCAACCAATTAACATTAAAAATCAAGATCCTTTTATTCCTTTCTTCCATTATTGGATTCTCTCTTTTAAATAGGTATAGTAACCGCTTATCTCTGGCCAAAAGATAAAAAAGTTATTTGAAAAGAAGGAAATTCTCAGCCTCTTTAATGTGCTTCGTTTAGACATTCCAGATACACTCTTTCTGTTTCTAAGACCATTTTTTCTTGTGAAAAATTATTGGTTATGAAATTTCTGGCTGCCTCGGCAAAAGAATAACTCTTCTGGGGATTTTTCAATAACCCTAATATTGCCGAAGCTAATGCTTGGGTGTCTCGAGGTTTGACTAATAAACCATTGAAGTTATCTTTAATCAAGCTCCTTATGCCGCCGATATCCGAACCAATAACCGCAAGGCCGCAAGCCATTGCCTCCATCAGCGCTAACCCCAATCCTTCCTTTAAAGAAGGCATAACGAATATATCCATAGCTGATAAGACATCTATTGTATCATAAATTTCCGGGCTAAAAATTACGCTTTTGTTAATCCCCAGAGTTTCGCTTAATTTTATTAACTCATCTTTCATCTTCCCTTCTCCGACAATAAGCAACAAGGCTCTAGGATATTCTCCTAAAACAACTCCCATCGCCTGAATAAGATATTTGTGGCCTTTAACATCGGAAAGCCTGGCTACAATTCCAATTGTCGGATTACTATCCAACCTTAAAGCTCTCTTAGCACTTTGCTTATCTTCTATTGTAGGGCGCTGAAATTTTTTTAAATCAATCCCATTATGAATCACATTGATCTTTTCCGGCTTCACCTTAAAATCCTTCATGAGATATTCTTTGACCTGCTCGCTTATCGCAATCGTCCTCTCGCCCCAACAGGGAAAAATCCAGCGAGATAATCTTCTTTTAAAAAATCCGTGGCAGGTAGAGATATGTTTTACTCCGCAGAACTTATGTAGAAAACACCCTAAAACCTGAGTAGTCCGGCTATGGGTATGCAGAATATCAATTTTATTCTCTCTAATTATCTTTGAGAGTTTTATTACACTTAAAGCTATACCAGGGCTAATCTCTGACTTTGTCCTGATAGGTATAGGAATAAAAACTACGCCTAAGTCTTTAAATTTTGATAGTAGTTCGCCGCCGCTTGAAGCTAGCAAAACATTATGGCCTCTTTTCCTTAACCCCGCAGATAGGGTTAAGATATAACTGGTAATCCCGCCGATATTAAGATGATTGGTTATATAGAGGATGTTCATTTTAACAATTTATCTATGGCTCCCAATACTTCTTCCGGAGTTATTAAATTCATGCATTTTTTATTTTTACATTTTGGTTTATAGCAAGGGCTGCAGGGTAGATCTTTTTTAAGGACAATGGAATTTTTAGCTAAAGGCATATGTCTAGCCGGATCAGTGGGCCCAAAAAGGGCGATCACCGCGGTTCCCACTGCCGTAGCGATATGTAATGGCGAAGAATCAGCAGTGATATAAAGGGAGCAACGCCTAATTAAACAAGCTAGTTGATTCACGGTAGTCTTAGCGCAGGCGTTAATAATCTTGGTATTTTTAATCATTGATACTAAGGCATTAGCTTCATCTAAATCTTCATCTACCCCGGTAAGCACAACCCTTATATTCCTTAAACCCAACTCTTTACAAAGCCTGACGATATGCGGCCTAGGCCAACCCTTGCTTATCCATCTCTTACTAGCACTTATATTTATACCAATAATCTTTTGATCAACGCTTAACCAACCGGAACTTAAAAGATTCTCTACGTATTCTTCGTCTTCCTTGGATGGCCACAACTCTAACCGGTTATCCATCAAATCTATTCCCAGCATTTTCAAAACCCTAAACTGATGAGCCACCGGGTCAATCCCGGGTTTCTCATCTTTAATCCGATGGTTAAGCAAAAAACCGAATTTCTTATTATCATAACCATAGCACTTAAGGCTTAAAGAAAGCGCTGCTAGCATGTGGCTGGTACGATTATTCTGCAAATCGATAACCAAATCAAAGTTTTTCTTCCTTAAAATCCGGCCCATATTTAAAATTCCGGCCAAGTCTTTATCTTTATTCTTAAAATCCGCTACCAGCAACTCATCTATATATGGACACCTTAAGAGCAGGTCTTTTGACTCCTCCCCCACCAGAAAACTTATTTTGTGCCGGGGAAATTTTTCCCGGATTGCCCTTAATCCGGCGGTAGAAAGGATAATATCGCCTAAAGAACTAAACTTCATGATCAGGAGTTTAAAATTATTCAGCGCATCCTCATAGACACTAAGCGTATTTTTGACCATTAACTCAATATTATATTTTTCTTTAACCTTTTGATACGCGTTTTCCGCTAAAACCCGGGCAAGCTCAATATCTTTAAATATTTTAAGCGCTGCCTCAGCCATACTACTAGGATCTGAAGGAGGAACTAAGAGCCCGTTTTTACCATCCTCAATAATATCAACTACGCCTCCTACTTCTGTAGCCACAACCGGCACACCGCTAGCCTGAGCCTCTATAATCACCCTCCCGAACGCTTCGTGGGTTGTAGTAGCTAAAATTAATAAATCCAGGTGAGCTAAAATTTCCGGTATGTTTTTCTGCATACCCAGGAATTCCGTACAATGGTCTAAACCCAGCCTTCTTATTAAGACATTGATCTGTTCCTTGTAAGATGCGCGGGAAGCAGGCGCATCTCCGACTATCCAAATCTTCAGATACGGCGTAACCCGGGCAACCTTAGCCATAGCTTTAATAAAATAAAGATGACCTTTTAAAGGAGTTATCCTAGCGATAATACCGACATGAAACTCCCTGCCCCTTCTTTTATCGGGGCTTGAGTATTTAAATTTATCTAAATCCACGCTGCGCGGAACTAATTTGATCCTTTCGTGAGGCACGTCAAAATCTTCAAGCATATGCCGACCAATAACATTACTTAAAACAATTACCCGTTTGGCCCAACCCATCACATAGCTAAAAGGATGTTTTTTATAATATCCGTGGCAGGTAGTGATAAAAATAGCTCTTGTCCTACGGCAGGCAAAATAAGCTATCCAAGCCGGAACCCGGGAACGGGCATGCACAATATCAATCTCTTCCTTTTTAATAATCTCGGCTAAGCGGGGGATAGTTTTAATAATAGAGATAACCGATTTGTTCTGTACAGGAAGTTGATAATGTATGGCGCCTGTTTCCTCTAAATCTTTAACCAGCGCTCCGCCGCCAGAAACCACCACCGCCTTATGCCCTAAGCGGACCAGATATTTGGCTAAGTCAAGTGTACCGGTTTCTACTCCACCGACATTTAGCTCCGGAAGAACCTGCAGTATTCTCATAGGATTCTTTTTATCGCCTCTTTCACCAATAAATTATCTTTTAAAGTGTTTATATCCGGTTGCTTAAGCTGAATATCTTCAATACTCCTGCTTATTTTCCCGCTATCTATTATATATATATACTTATTTTCGGCAAAACGCCTTAAGAATTCATTGTGTTTCCTACTTAAGCCGCTGGATTTAAAAACCAGGATGTATTTTTTACTGCTTACTGCCTCAGAGATCATCGAGATACTTTCCCCAGATAAAACAGCAATGCTGCTTAAACCTAATATCCCGCCTACTGCCTCTGGAATATTCTTCTCATTAGCAATAACTAAAAGCTTACAGCGCGGGTAGTCCTTAAATTCTCTCTTAATCAATTCTTCAATTTCTTTACCAGTGCGCCTTGAGGTAGTAACCAGAATATTGGCATTGATTTTTTCAGCAGCAGATTTTATCTCTTTTATTACTTCAGAGATTAAGCCTCGAGAAAGGATAAATTTTTTACTATCTCCCCCCATCAAAAGTCCGATAAATAACTGCTTATCGCTTATCGCTAATCGCTTATCGTCCTTTGATATGCGAGATGCGAGGCGCGACGCGCATTCTTTTAGGTACTCTTCATCTATTAAATTTAAAGCTCCTTCAATTATTACCGTGTTCTTTCTCTTGCTAACCCGGTCATGCTCGGGTGTGATTACCAAGTCAAAATTTTTCAAACTTAAAAAATCAGGCCGCATAATCAAAATAGACTTAGCTAGGGTTTCTCTTGAGAGTATAAAATTGACTCCGGCTACTGAAGCGCCACAGGAGATTATAATATCCGGCCTAATCTTGAGCAAAGCCTGAAAAGTATCTTCGGCTAAAAACTTCCTCATGCACCACAGACAACCTTGACAATGATATTTACCAGCGAGTAAACTACTTAAATTTAAGGCAACTCTAGAAAATTTATGCTTAAATTTTACCTCTACGGTATTAATATTACTTTGAACACCGCTGGTTTCCAGATAACCGCTTATTATTTTTGCCGCTGCTTCTGATTGCCGCAGGTGCCCGGTTTTTCCGTCGCTTAAAAGCAGGATGTTTTTTTCATAGGAATATTTCCAGATTTTATAGGACCAGAGATATTCCTGGGGGTATTTTCTTAGGTATTTTTCAAAGACTAGAACTGTTTTCTGTAAATTTTTCGCTACATCAGATTCTTTATTGTCAGTCTCTTCGATCTCTATGGCTGGTTCGACAAATATTTTAATATAAGGACCTTTAATGCGCGTGTAAAAAACCGGAAGTATCGGTGTTCCGTATTTTAAAGCTAGCTTTATCGCGCCGGTTGACATTGAGGTATTCTGGCCAAAAAACTTTACCTGCGTGCCATTCTTGCCACCCTGATCCGCAATTAACGCTATAGCTTCATTTTTATTAATTGCTTCAATCAAATCCCGGGCTCCGGCTTCCCGGTTGATAATCCGGCAACCCTTGGCAGTGCGGTAAAAATTAAGTAGTTTGTTTAACCGCGGATACCTCTGTTCTCCCCGTACAAATACGGCAAAAGGAAAACCTAAATTAGAACAAACAATACTAGAGAGCTCCCAGCTTCCGGCATGAACTGTCAAAAGGATTACCGCCTTACCTTTCTTAAGACCGCTAAAAATATTATCCAGGCCCTCTATAGAAACATATTTTTTCATATAGGCCTGGTCAATTAAAGGCACTAAAAATAACTCAATAAGATTCTGGCCAAAGGCCTGATAAAAACCTTTTGCAATCTTTAGCCCCTGTTTTGGCGTTACCTCGCTGCCAAATGCCTTTCTGATATTTGAATAGGCGATAGCCCGGTGCCTGGGGTCAAAGCAATAAACAAGGTCTCCTAATCTCCTGCCCAAAAAGAAACTAAAATTTTTCGGCAAAGCTCTGATTATAAAACCAAATACCTTAACCAGGTTACAAGCTAAGTAATCTACTAAAAAATCGCTCTTCATCTTTTATCGCCAGCTCCATGCGTAACACAAATATTTGCGGACTGGGGCTTGAGAATTGCAAACCGCTAAGCCTTGCTGCATCTTTTTCCGTAGTAATAATTATACCTATATTTTTTTCTTGCGAACTAAGCATAATTTTATTCAGATCTTCCTCGGTATAATTATGGTGGTCGGAAAATTTAAAAACTAAACCTACCCTTACTCCGCAGCACTCAGATAGTTTTTTAAATGAGTCAGGATCTGCGATTCCGGAAAATAAAACCGCGTCTTTACCTTTTAATGCATCCTTACTTAATAATTCTTTAGGACTATTGATACTATAAAAACCTACTGCCTTATGTTCCGATTCAAAGATTAAGGCCTTAGAGTTAAATCTGCATAAGGTATTTTTTAGTTCATTGATATCAGTATTAGCTAGGTTAACCTTAGTTAAAATAAAAATATCCGCGAACTTTAAACTAGAGAGGGGCTGGCGCAATATCCCGCGGGGAAGCATATACCGATTGCCGAAAGGATTAGCAGCATCAATACTAATAATCTCTAAATCCTTCTTTATCTTCCACTGTTGCATCCCATCATCCAAAATAACTGTATCCACACCATATTCCCTAATAGCTTTTTTTCCGCCACGGACTCTATCTTTATCAACAACCACCGGTATATCTTCTAAGTTTTTAGCCAGCATATATGGTTCATCACCCATATTTTCGTAACTCGTAAGCCGTAAGTCGTAATTCGTAATTTTCTTTTTATAGCCCCTGGTTAATACCGCTACTTTACGTTTTTGGCTTTTAAGATAGCTAGAGATGAATTGAACCAGAGAAGTTTTTCCGGTACCGCCAAGAGTGATATTCCCCACGCTGATAACTTTACAATCAAGCTTACTTATCTTGAATCTTGAAAATAAAATTAAGCACCTGATCAATAAACCATAAACAAAAGACAATAAGAGTAAGGGAAACTTAAGTACTCCGGCTAAAAAACCCTTATCTTTATCCGTAGCCAAGTTATAAAGGAATTCTCGCATCTTTAGATTAGTTTAAAAAGCATCAATAGGCCGATAATGACAAATAAAGAAGCTCCCAGGTATCTGATTAATTCGGGCTTTAAAAACCTAGCCATCAATAGGCCGATAAATACCGAGATAACCGTAACAATGATATAGGCGCAAACTGAACCAAGCCAGACTGAAACCGGCTTTCCGGTTTTAGCTGCCATACCGATTCCTACCAGCTGGGTCTTATCGGCTAATTCCGCAAAGAATACCGCAGTAAAAGTAGCTAAAAATACCTTCCAATCCATATTTCCCTCCTTAAGATTTTCTTTTTATATTATCACAACGAAAAGCGGTAAGCAACTGCTTTTATCGATTATGCCAGGAAGAAAAACCCTTATAGTTCAACAAGATACGTAATTAATTAGCGGAAACATCTACCTTGCAGGAGAGTTTAATCCTACCCTCTTAGCGGATTCTATGCCAAAAGGCGCATTTTCTACTACTACGCATTGCTTGGGAGTTACTCCATATCAAAAATCACTGCTTTAGGCTTAAATTTAAATTTTTGCATAACGGATAATTAATCTGAAGAGGTAAAGGAGAGGTTTCTTTCGATAAATTGTAAAAGCTTCTGCTGGACAACCACGGAGATATTATAAAACTCAACTCCTATACCCGGATGAGCGTGCGGCTGAACCTGTTTGTCGGGGATCCAAACCACTTTCGCATCCAATTCAATCTCCTCCTGCTTCGGAGGCAGCTTCATCTTTAAAATAACCTCATCACCTAATTTAAATTTGTCACAACCAAATATAAATGCCCCGATTGCGCTTAAATTTAATACATCTAGCTTCAGACATTCAGGGCTTCTTGTATGCTTGGCTTTTAATTCTACTTTTATATCTATCGGTAGGCGTTTAAATCTGCGGCGTAGCTGCATTTTTTTAATATCTTCGATGATTTTGTCTTCCTTAAAACTGTTTATCGCCAAATCCTCCTCAGCATACATCTCAATAGCCCGGTCTAAACCGGCTATTGAAAAAATATTCTTTAGGTGTGCCGGAATACTTAAAAATTTTATCCTCCCTCCCGCATTAACCACCTCTTTATAGGCAATCACGATTACCGAGACACCCATATAATCAATGAAATCCACTTCCTCAAGATTACAGAGTATATCGGTATAGCCGTCGCGAATACACTGGCCCACGGCCTCAACCAAGCCAGCTGCGTCCACATCAATGCGGCCGGCTAAATCCAGAATTACCACATTATTCCTCTGCCTTGCCCTAATCTCCATAAGCTTTTTTGGTTTTTATTAATTCTATATTCTTGGCTGTTGCGCCCTGATTTTTAAAAATTAACTCTCGGGCTTTAAGGGCTAACTGCAATATCTGATCAGGATTATTCAATAACTCGGATATCTTTTCCTTTAACTCCTGACGATTATACACCCTAATCGCTGCTTTGTCTTTTAAAAATAACTCGGCGATATCGCGAAAATTAAACATATACGGCCCGAATAAAACCGGTTTGCCTAAGCTTGCCGGTTCCAGGATATTATGCCCACCTGTTTTAACTAAACTGCCTCCGACAAAAACAATATCCGAAGCAGCATAATAGTTAGTCAACTCACCAATCGTATCAAGGATAAATACAGTTTGCCCGTTTACCCGTTTACCCGTTCCTGAGTTTAGAAGACTGATTCTTTGTGGCTTAAAACCAAACTTCTCAGTAAGTTTAACTATCTCAACCGCTCTTGCGGGATGACGGGGGGCAATTAGAAGACTTAAGTTAGGAAAATTTTTTAAAAGCTCCCGGTAAACACTTAAAATAACCTCTTCTTCCTGAGCATGCGTACTTCCTGCGGCTAAAAGCTTATCCTGCTGGTTTAAGCCCAGATAATTACGGCAGTCTCCAGAGCCTTTCTTTGACAAGGCGTCAAACTTCATATTTCCGGTTACCTTTATCCTAGCCTCATCCACGCCTAACGCCATTAATCTTTCTTTATCACGCTCTGTCTGGGCACAGAATAATGTTACTTTTCTTAAAATAGGCTTGATTAGTAATCTAATGAATAAATAACCTTTAAAAGAAGCATCGGAAATCCTGGCGTTTACCGTAATCACCGGTATGTTCTGCTTATAAAGACAATTTATCAGGTTAGGCCAAATTTCAGTTTCGGCGATAATAAAAACCACAGGCTTAATCTTATCAATCACCCTTCTGACAATAAAGCTAAAATCTAAAGGTAAGTAGGTAACTAAATCTCCTTCTTGGGCTATTGCTTTGGCAATTTTGTTTCCGGTGGCGGTTACGGTTGAAATAACGATTTTTTTATCCGGGTATTTTTTTCTTAAACCCTCGACTAAACCACGCATAGCCACTGCTTCACCCACGCTAACTGCATGGACCCAGATTGGATGGTTTAATTTTAAACCAGAAGGCAATATTCCCAGACGGCTTAAGAACCCGCGGTGAAACTTTCCCTTAAATAAATATACGGGGAGATAAATAATGACGAAGATTAGAAATATTAGATCGTAAATGATAAGCATGATTTTTTATTTTATTACTAGTTACGAGTTACCTGCCTGCTCGTGAGGCAGGCTAGTTTACTAGTTACTGATTTATGCATGCGGATGAGCCTTATCGTATACTTTCTTTAATTTTTCGGTTGTCAGGTGGGTGTATATCTGGGTTGTAGAGAGATTCGCGTGCCCCAATAATTCCTGAACCGTACGCAGGTCCGCCCCCCGGTCTAAAAGATGAGTGGCAAAAGAATGTCTGAAAGTATGCGGAGAGGCTCCCTGCTTTATCCCGGCAACTTTAAGATATTTCTCAACAATATCCCGCACGCCACGAGCCGTAATCCGCTTGCCGTTTTTATTTAAAAACAAAACTTCGCTTTGCTTCTTTCTTTTTTCCAGGTATTTACGGATAGCCGTGATTGCCACATCGCCTATAGGCACAATCCGCTCTTTTTTCCCCTTACCCAATACCTTAATTATACCACTGATAAAATCAATATCCGGCATACTTAAACCCACTAACTCCGATATCCTCATCCCCGTAGAATAAAAAGTCTCTAAAATTGCCCGGTCGCGTAAACCGCGTTCATCCTTTTCGTTTTTAGCAAAGGCGGCTTCGATTAATTTAGTTACTTCTTCCTCAGTCATAAATGAAGGCAGGTGTTGCTCTAACTTGGGGCTAGAGAGCAACAGGATGGGTAAAGTTGAGAGGTGGCGACCGACAGTACGGTTACCTAATTTTTTTTCTTTTAATACAGCAAGATACTTTCTTAAAAAAAGGTAATCTATTTTTTCTAAATCCAGCTCACCGGTAAATTTCTTAAAATCCCCTAAATCCAGCTTGTAATTTAATATGGTATGAAGAGAATAATTCTTCTCTATCTCCAAATAGCGCATAAACTTCTCAATATATTTATCCATACTTATCTCTTATCAGTTTATCGGCTGCCTTGTCTTGTTTCTTGCTGAGCTAGCTTTATTTTGCTCTCGGGGTATTGCTCGTTCACGAAAATTTTCGCCGTCTGCTACGGTTTACTTCCTCGTTCCGGATAACCTGTATCGGATTAGCGCCCTACACTCGTCGTAAACTCTCGCAGACTACTTTGCAGTTAGCTTGGCCGAAAATTTTCTTATGTTCGCTCACAACACCCCTCGGCAAAATAAGCCAACTTAGGCCATAAATGGCTCTGACAAACTTTGAACTCATTGTTCATTTACGGGTGACGCGAGGATTGACTCCGAGACCCGCAATATGCGGGCGAGGAGCAATCCTTGGCACGCAGGACCCGTAAAGAATTATGAGAGCGAGAAACTATTACTCTTCTTTATCCTGCGGCAGGGTGCGCGAAGTAAATCTGCACTTGGGAAAATTGGAGCAGCCGTAAAAGAAGCCACGCTTGGAGCGGCGCTCAATCAGCTCTCCTCCGCATTCTGCTTCCGGGCATTTAACCCCGGAGGTTATTGACTTAGAATTTTTACACTTCGGAAACCCTGAGCAACTTAAAAATTTCCCCCGGCGGCCCCATTTCTCAATCAACGGCTTTCCGCACTTATCGCAGAACTGATCAGTAGTAATAATTTCTTTTTTAATGTTGGCTTGGGCAAAATCAAGGCTAACCTTAAAAGGCGCGTAAAAATCCTTTAATACTTTCAGGCGGCTAAGCCGGCCTTCTTCAATTCCATCTAGTCCCTCCTCCATAAGCGCGGTAAAACCTACATCAATAATTTTCGGGAAATATTCCACTAATAAATCACAAACCTTACAACCTAATTCAGTGGGATTAAGATAGCCCTTTAACCTACGCGCGTAATCGCGTAAAATAAGAGTATAAATTATCGGCGCATAAGTTGAAGGCCTTCCAATACCATCCTCTTCCAATGCCTTAATCAAAGAACTATCCGAATACCGGGCTGGAGGCTTGGTAAAGTGCTGAGAAGAAATAAGGTTTATTAATTCTAAAACTTCTCCCTTTCCTAAGACCGGAATTATATTTTTCTTTTGATTATCAACCTCGCCATTCTCCTGATTATTCTTATAGGCTACCATAAATCCGTCAAAAACAAGCGTGCTTCCTGAAGCAGTAAATAAGTATCTCCCTACTTCTATGCTCGCCGTGGTTACACTGTATTCTGCCGGCAACATTTGACTGGCGAGGAAACGATTATAGATAAGCGTGTATAATTTATGCTGCTCAGGAGTTAAGAAAGTTTTCAGGCTATCGGGGTGCCGGGATACAAAGGTAGGCCTGATTGCCTCATGGGCTTCCTGAGCAAGTTTCTTGACTTTATAATAATTCGGTTTTTCCGGAAGATATTCTTTGCCGAAATTCCGGGCAATATACTCCCTGACTTCGGATATTGCCTCCGGCGCCACCCTAGGAGAATCAGTACGCATATAAGTAATTAAACCAATCGGGTTATCCTGTCCGATATCAATACCTTCGTAGAGCTGCTGGGCAACTGACATGGTTTTGTTGGCATTAAACCTTAATTTATTAAAAGCCTCCTGCTGCATAGTACTGGTAATAAAAGGTGGGTCGGCATAACGTTTCTTCCCGGATTTTTTTACCTCCAGGACTTTAAATTCTTTGGTTTGGATATCATGAACTAGTTTATCCGCCTCTTCTTTATTTTTTATCTCGGCTTTTTTATCTTCTATCTTATCCAATTTTGCTACGAATGGGCTGGGAGTTGGAAACTGGAGGCTGGGAGCTTTATTTAATTCTGCCTCAATCTCCCAGTATTCCCGCGTGATAAATTTTTGGATCTCTCTCTCCCGCTCAATAATCAGTCTTAAAGCAACTGACTGTACCCTGCCTGCGCTTAAACCACGAGCAATCTTCTTCCAAAGCAAAGGGCTTAAGAAATAACCTACAATCCGGTCTAAGACCCTCCTGCCTACCTGGGCTTCAATCATATCCTTGTTAAAATCGCGCGGCTTATTAAAAGATTCCTTAACCGCGCTAGGCGTAATCTCATGAAAGGTAACCCGCAGAATTTTCGCTTTTTTTAAAAGTTGCTGCTTAATCTGCCAGCCGATGGCTTCGCCTTCGCGGTCAGGGTCAGTTGCCACATAAATCGCCTCTTTATTTTTGGCTTCTTTCTTAAGCAGAGTCAAAACTTTCTGCCTTCCGGGGATAACCACATATTCCGGCTCAAAATCCTTTTCAATCTCAACACCCAGCTTTTTCTGAGGTAAATCAATAAGGTGGCCCATTGACGAAACTACGCTAAACTCCTCGCCTAATATTTTACTGATCGTCTTGGCTTTAGTCGGCGATTCTACAATTACCAGATTTTTATTTTTCATCCTAACTCCTAACGAATTGTTTGCCGGGAAGCTGCCTGATTAATTTATTTAACTGTAGCTTCAAAAGTATAGCAGAAATTTCCGGAATTGCCATCCCTGATTTCTCTGCTAGATCATCTAGCTGGATTACCTCTTGGGATATTAACCCGTATAATCTATTTTCTTGCATGTTTTTTAGGGAAGATTCTTTTTTTGTTTCTTCTTTTGGACTGGCAGCCGGTGCTAAGATAAATTCCTCTAGAATACCATCTACGGATGATACTAATTTTGCTCCCTGCTTAATTAATTCATTAGTGCCGAAAGAATTAGTAGAATCAACCTGGCCGGGGATAGCAAAAACATCCCGGCCCTGCTCTAAAGCAAAATCAGCGGTAATTAAAGCTCCGCTATTTTTAGCTGCCTCAGCTACTAAAACCCCTAAACTTAAACCGCTGATTATCCGGTTCCTGCGGGGAAAATTTTCTTTTAAAGGCTCTTCATTCATGGGAAACTCGGAAATAACTGCGCCATTTTCAGCAATCGTTCCGGCTAACTTTTCATTTTCCGGCGGGTAGATATGGTTAAATCCGCTTCCCATTACCGCGATAGTCCGTCCTTGCGACTTTAGGGCCCCGCGATGGGCATAAGTATCCACCCCCCGAGCCATTCCCGAAATAATAGTAAAACCTTTTCTGGATAGCTGCTGGCTAAATTTTTCAGCTTGAGCTAAGCCATAGAAAGAAGCCCGGCGCGAACCAACAATGGCGATCGCAAATTGGTCTTCTTCTTTTAGCTTACCCTTGATATACAGGACTAAAGGCAAACCGGGGATATTCTTTAAATTAGCAGGGTAATCTTGATCTTCAAAGGTAGAGATCTTTAAATTATATTTTTTAGCTAAAGTAAATTCCTTTGCTAAATCTTCTTCCCTAAAGGTATTTATTCGCAGGGCGATATTTTCGCTGATACCAAAAAAAGTAGTCAATTTATCTAAAGGAGCCTTAAAAATATCCTGCGGGGCTTTAAAATACTCAAGGAGATTTTTAAGCCGGATGCTACCAATCCCTCCAGCCATATTAAGAGCGACCAAGGCCTCAAATCTATCCATTTATTTTTTTCGTTTTGCTAATACTATCCGGGAAATTTTAGCCACAACTTCCTTAATTGAAAACTTAGAGGTATCAATGCTCTTATCAGCTTGAGCGTAATAAGGCGCGCGCAATTTAAGCAGCAGCTCAATCCTTTCTTTAGGATTAGCTACATTTAAAAGCGGCCGGTGGGTAAACCTGGCGGTCCTCTTTAAGATAATCTCTGGCTTAGCTGCCAGACAAATAACCATTCCGCTAGCTTTCATAATTTTAATATTATCTTTATTGGTAACAATCCCGCCGCCGCAGGCAACCACAAAGTTTTTCTCATTAGCTACATCTTTTAAAACCTTGCTTTCCAGCCGGCGAAAATAAGGCTCCCCCTCTTTAGCGAAAATACTAGCGATGGTCTTTTTCTCCCGCAATTCGATTAAATCATCCAGATCAACAAACTGCCATTTCTTTTTCTTGGCTAGCTCGCCTCCCACCGCAGTCTTTCCTGTCCCCATAAATCCAATCAAATAAATATTCATTCCAGTTTAGGGACGGTTCTTAAAACAATCTAAAAGTGTCCCCTACTTGGGGACAGTCTTGCTTTGAGTTAAGAACCGTCCCTATCCTCATTCCTGATAGGCTGCCAATACTAAATTACTTAATTCCTTCTGAATCTCTTTTGTCGTAGGATAAACTGTGCTGTACCATTTACCGTCTTTACCCTGATGCCGGGGCATACTCACAAATAGCCCCTTGCTTCCATCAACCACGCGTAGGCCTTTTACTATAATCCCATCTAGAGTTAGATCCACAAAAGCTTTAAGCTTGGAATCGCCCTGGACCCGGTAAATCCGGCTGACCTGAATTGCCTTATTCTCCATCCTAATCACCCCCTTCTAACTTAATAGACGCGAGGGTGATGGTTTTCTAACTGATTCTTTTCAGGTAATTCTTGTAATTCTCTTTTATATCTTTCAGGGAATCGTTGCCGAATTTCTCTAGTAAACAATCTGCCAATACAAAAGCAACTGCTGCCTCAGCCACAACCCCGGCTGCACTTACTACGCAGATATCCGAACGCTCAACACTGGCTTTACTTAATTTTTTACTGGATATATTTACTGAATCAAGCGGATTAATTAGGGTAGATATCGGTTTCATGCAGGCACGTAGAATTATATCTTCTGCGTTAGATACCCCGCCTTCAATCCCTCCGGCATTATTAGTTTTACGGAAATAGCCTTTGCCTTTAGTATAGCTGATCTCATCGTGGACCTCTGAGCCAAAACTTACTGCATACCCTAAACCTAAGCCAATCTCTACTGCCTTAATTCCGGGGATAGAAATTATGGCCTGGGCTAATCTTCCGTCTAACCGCCTATCCGGTTGAACATAACTACCTAAACCAGCGGGTACGCCTTTTGCCGTTACTTCAAAAATTCCTCCAACAGTATCTTTGCTATCAATAGCTTCCTGAATTTTAGCAACCATGCCTCTAGCAGTATCTTCGCCGCCAATAGATAATACTTTGCTGGTTATATTTATCTTAAATTCGGCTAAGAGGATTTTGCATAATCCGCCGACGCCAACTGTGGCTGCGGTGCTACGCGCAGAGGCGCGCTCTAAAACTCCCCTTATATCCGTAAAACCATATTTTAAGAAACCGGCTAAATCAGCATGCCCCGGCCGTGGGCAGAGTACCTTGTGTAATTTTTCAATACTGGCATCTTTATTTTGAATAAATAAAGTAATTGGGCTGCCTAAAGTCAAATTTTTCTTTAAGCCAGAGATAATCTGGGCCCGGTCACTTTCAATTTGCATGCGCTTACCCCGGCCAAACCCAGCCTGCCTACGCTTTAATTCTTTATTGATGCGGGCAGAATCAACTTTAAGCCCTGCCGGCATACCCTCTAAAATCGCAACTAGGCCCTTACCATGCGACTCTCCTGCAGTTAAGCATTTTAACATAGATACCTCCCTATTGCTTATCTACTGCCCATAATCCCTTACCACCTTCGCGCGCTTCTCGGTACAATTTTACAAATGTATCGGCGTATTTTACATTTGGGGGGATAGTCATTAAAGAAGCATACCCCTGTTTGACAATTTCAGCATTAACAAATGTTCCGTCTTTTAAATAAACATAAGCCAATAGCCGGCCATATCTATCCTGCCCTTCCACATCAAACTCCAAACTTACTCGCTTACCCTCAACTAATCTTCTGGTAAATTCATAAGAGCGCTGGCCTAGATCTTTAATTGTTTTTATATCCTGATTAGTCCGTTTGGCATCGCGGAAAAGTTTATTTGACTCATGCATCTCAGGAGTATCTATGCCGATTAGGCGGACCCGCTCTCCGTTTTCAAGCTTCAAGGTATCACCATCAACCGCCCTAGTTACTAGGATGTCAGTATAATCGTAAGCTCGCCCTAAATGAATGCTAAATTTTACTTCTTCCTTAGAATGAAATTTCTTATCCAGGTCTTCGGCATAAAGAAACCTACCGCTTAAAATTATTAAAGCCGCTAAAAATATGACATATTTAATCTTTCTCACCCTTCTCCTCCTTATAATTTGCTGGCAACCAAACCTGCCAGAACAACAATATCTTCAATGCAAAATATCTTGGTTATATTGGCGTCAAAATAGATATTCGCATCTGCCCCGAATTCTTCATCTGCTTTCCAAAACTTGACTAAAACCAAAACCTGAGCAAATACCTCAAGGATAATCCCGATATCACCACCGGAAAATTCCTTAGCCGGCAATCTATTTAACGCTCCTTTAATCGCCTCAGGGTTACTGCCGTATTTCTTAATAATCGGTTCAACTGAGCGCTTGCGAAATGCCTCGTAATAACCTTCTACCCCGCTAAATTCCCTAAAGGTAAGCCACTCCCCGGTTAATTTAGGCAAACCTTTAATCTCTTGCGCCAGATAATGCAGAATAATTATACTTAAGAAATCTTTAGCCGCAAGATACGAAAATAATAAAATAACTTTTTTGCACTCTAAATCTATCCCGTATTCATCGCCAAGAAATTTTACGCTTAAAGGCTTCTTGGGGCTTAATTTAGCTAAATCTTCCCAAGCCTTCTTGAACGCTACTTCGTACCCCATTGATTTCATTTTACTATTTTTATTAGATAAATCAACAAATTTAGATTATAATAAGTTTTATGATCTATGACCGTTTTCAGCAAGAAGCCATTGACTATATCAACCAAGGCTTTTCGGTAATTGTCTCTGCCCCCACCGGCGCAGGTAAAACCGCGATTGCCGAACATATCATTAGCACTTCTATCGAAAAAAATATCGGTGTAATTTATACCGCGCCGATTAAGGCCCTTTCCAACCAAAAATACCGCGATTTCCAAAAACAGTTTCAAGATAATATCGGGATACTTACCGGCGATGTCTCTTTAAATGCCCAAGCCCCGGTCTTGATTATGACCACCGAAATCTTCCGTAATAAAATCCTCGATGAGCCGCAGAGCCTTAATCAATACTCCTGGGTTATCTTTGATGAAATTCATTATATTGACAACCCCCAACGGGGAACGGTCTGGGAAGAATCGCTGATCTTTTTACCTAAGCATATGAACCTCTTAGGCCTTTCGGCAACTATACCAAATATAAAACAATTCGCCCAATGGATTGAGTCTATCCACAATAAGCCGGTAAAAATCGTAATTGAAGAAAAACGTCCGGTGCCTCTACATTTTCTCTACCAATCTCAAAATGAAGTGGTGGATAATATTAACAAGGTTAAAAGATTTGGCCCGGGAAGATCGAATAAATTATACACTCTGGTGGATTACCTTCGCCAAGCCGAAGGTTTACCCTGTATTTATTTTGTCTTTGGCCGCAGGCGCGCTGAAGACCTGGCTTTTGAAATGCATGGTTTTAATTTCCTAAATGGCAAAGAAAAGACCCAGATAACCGCGTATTATGAAGAGCTGCTGGAACGTTTTGACTTAAAGACCGACCGAACCGCGCTGGATTTATACCCTTTGATTCAAAGAGGAGTTGCTTATCACCACGCTGGAATGCTGCCTACCTTAAAAGAAGTAATCGAGCGGCTTTTTACCAGCCGGTTATTAAAAGTTATCTTTACCACCGAAACCTTTGCCTTAGGAATCAACATGCCCTCTCGCTCGGTAATCTTTGATGAACTGCGTAAATTTTACGGCCGCTATGTGCGCACCTTAAAAACCCGGGATTTTTACCAGATGGCGGGAAGAGCTGGCCGGCGCGGGATAGATACTGAAGGTTTTGTTTACTGCCGTTTAAATCTGCAAAGAATCCGGCTAGAAGAAGTAAAAAGGATTATCTTCGGTAAGCCTGAGGAAGTAAAAAGCCAGTTAAATACCTCTTATGCCACAATCCTCAATCTCTACGAAAAATATAAGGACGATCTCTTTAAAATCTATCCCTTATCCTTGCATTATTTTCAGTCGCGTAAAAATGAACAAAAGGAAGCACTCCGGCTGATTGAAGCTAAATTAAGGCTGCTTAAGGATTGGGGTTATATTGATAACGAGACACTTACCCAAAAAGGATACTTTGCGAAAAACGTTTATGGTTATGAATTGATATTGGCCGAACTGTATGACCAGCAGATTTTAGAGCAGCTTGATGAATTCGGATTAGGGATTATTGCGGTAGCTACGGTATTTGAACCGCGTAAAAACCAACGCATCCCTTCCAGCCTTTCTAAATCTAGCCGCCACATAAAAAGGCTCTGCGAAGAGATATATGACAAAATCAAACACAAAGAGGAAAAATTCCGCATTTATCCCTTTAGTAAACTCCCTTATTTTCATTTAAGTTCAGGAATAGAGGCTTGGCTTAGGGGAACCGCTTTTGATAAGACTTTAAAATTTACCGATACTGATGAAGGCGAGGTAGTGCGTTATTTTAGGATGAGTGTGCAGATATTGCGCGAGATTAACGACGCCAAAATCTCTTCTTATATCTTAAAAGATAAAATCAAGGAAACTATCCGTGTGATTAACCGCGATGTAGTCGACGCTGAAAAGCAGCTTAGGGAAGGCTAACTCTTTTTGAATTTTAGATAATCTTCGAGGATTTTTTTGTGGTCAAAGGAAAAATCTGAATTTTTAATCTCGCTTAATTTGATAACTTTGATTCCTGCAGCATCATCCCCTGCTACAGGTTTACCCTTAGCTTTAGCGATAAACACGGTGCCAATGGTGTGGAAACGTGGATCGCGTTGGGGATCAGAATAAGTATGGAATTGTTTTATCTCGGTTAAATCTAAACTAGTCTCTTCTTTGGCTTCCCTGACTACCGCATCCTCTAAACTCTCTCCGTAATCCACAAAACCTCCGGGTAATGCCCAGCCAAAAGGCGGATTACTTCTTTTGATAATCACGACACCTTCGGCCAATTCTATGATTGCATCAACTGTACTAAACGGGCCATTCCCTAATTTGTGTATTACATGCTCAAGGTACGCTAAGGCTCCTTGATTAAAAATCTTGAAAGCCTCTTGGGTATAAAGACAGAAGATAATCTCTTTTAATCCGGATTGGTTTTCCCGCAGGTGCCTGAGTACTTCCTGAGACATAACCTTGGCTGATGCCAATAAAGGAAAGGCTCCCACTCCGCAACCTAAAGCCGGGAAGGCAATCGAGCTTATCTTTAGTTCCTCAGCAACCCTTAAGGAATTCCTGCAAGAATTCCTGATTTTTATTTCATCGGTCTTAAAATCTAAACCCATAGTTGCGGCATGGATAACGTATTTAGAAGCTAAATCTCCGGCTGAAGTTACAATTGCCTGTCCGATTTCTATCGGCCCTTTTTTTATTGCTTCTTCCTCAATAATCTTGCCGCCTTTACGCTTAATCGCACCGGCAACTCCCCCGCCCATCTGGAGTTGATTATTAGCGGCATTAACTATTGCCGTAACCCTTAACTCGGTTATATCCCCGATTACAACTTTAACTTCAGTATTTTTTATCCTCATTCTAATCCCCGATAATTTTCACTAAAACCCGCTTCTTACGCTGACCAT
>JAPLLQ010000034.1:22376-22976 GCA_026387485.1 Candidatus Omnitrophota bacterium
CTTCTTACGCTGACCATCGAACTCAGCGTAAAATATCTGCTCCCAAGGCCCAAAATCAAGCTTTCCTTCGGTTATAGCCGCTACGACCTCCCGGCCCATAATCGTACGCTTCAGGTGGGCATCAGCATTATCTTCGCCACTTAAATTATGTTGGTATTTATCTTTGCCAAAAGGAGCTAATTTTTCTAACCATAAAGCAAAATCCCTATGCAGCCCCTCTTCATCATCATTGATAAAAACCGAACTGGTAATATGCATAGCATTAACTAAACACAAACCATCCTTTACCCCGCTCTTCTTAATCACTTCTTCCACTTGAGGCGTTATATTAATGAACTCCTGGCGGTTCTTAGTGTTAAACCAAAGATATTCTCTTAAAGTCCGCATTTAAAAATTATTTTATCAGCTAAAAATCTCTGCTTTTGGAAGTTTTTGTAATGGAAGGAATAATAAAAATGCCTAATCTATATCATTATATCAACCCGTAGCTCTGTATACATGCCGTTCTTAACCGAAACTTTACCATAATTTTCCGAACGGTACTTTAGCGAGCGGTCAAATACGCCACCCAGAGAGAAGGAGCCTTGGATATGTTTGTTC
>JAPLLQ010000101.1:0-1683 GCA_026387485.1 Candidatus Omnitrophota bacterium
ATCCCCTTCGCTGGGGCTCTGCTGATCCCTCTGGTCAATTTCTTTGCCCCGCGCGCGGTCCCCTGGCTGGCCGTTCTCTTCTGTGCCGGTAGAAAACTTCATCGCTTCCTCGGTAATCTTCTGTACTTCTGCAATCGAAACCGAACGGATTAAATATTTTAGTTCCGGTATAACCTGAGGAGGCATACTGAATTCATCAAGCCCAAGCCCTAAAAGTAATAACGCCAGCCCCGGTTCTCCGGCCATCTCCCCGCACATACCTACGTTTATATTAGCGTTATGCGCCGAGTCAATTATATTCTTAATTAAACGTAAAACTGCCGGGTGGGCCGGCTCATATAGATAAGCGACTTTTTCATTCGCCCGGTCAACTGCCAGTGAATATTGAATCAGGTCATTACTTCCGATACTGAAGAAATCGGCCTCTTCGGCCAATATATCCGCGGTCATCGCCGCCGAAGGAACCTCAATCATCGCGCCAACCTGTATATCTTTGTCAAAAGGCATGCCTTTTTTATTTAATTCCTCTTTGGCTTCTTCCAGTATTTTATTTGCCTGCCTTAATTCCTCAACTCCGGAAATCATCGGATACATAAGTTTTAAGTTCCCTCGCACCGAAGCCCTTAAGATCGCTCTTAATTGAAGCTTAAATACTTCCGGCTGAGCCAAGCAGAACCTGATCGCCCGCCAGCCTAAGAACGGCTGCATCTCCTGAGGAAACTGGAATTGCGATAAAAATTTATCCCCCCCTAAATCCAAGGTACGGATAATTACCGGATAAGGATACATCTCTTCGGCAACATATTTATAAGCCTCGTAATGCTCATCTTCCGTAGGCAGGTCTTTTCGGTTCATATAAAAGAACTCAGTGCGGTAAAGCCCGATACCCTCTGCGCCATGCAGTTTTACCGAAGGAACTTCATCGGGAAATTCGATATTAGCATTTATCTCAATCCTAGTGCCATCAAGAGTAACCGCAGGGAGGTCTTTGGCAGAAGAAAACTTTTCGGTTACGCCCTTTAGCTTTTCTTCTTCCCCGCGATAAGAGGCTAGGGTTTCTTCGTCCGGATTAACAATAACTACTCCCAGCCCTCCGTCAACAATCAACAAATCCCCTGCGCTAATTTTTAAAGTTACTCCTTCAATGCCAACTACGGCAGGTATCTCAAGGGATTTAGCCATAATCGCAGTATGTGAAGTTTTGCCCCCGACATCGGTAACAAAAGCGCAGACTCTCTTTTTATGCATTGCCGCGGTATCCGAAGGCGAAAGGTCATGGGCGACTACTACCACCCTTTCCTTTAGTTCGCCTAAACCCTTCTTTTCCTTACCTAGAAGGTTACGCAAAATCCTTTTGCCTACATCATTAATATCGGCAATCCGCTCTTTGAGATATTCGTCTTCAATCTTAGAGAAAACTGCTACATATTTCTTTAAAACCTCATGAAAGATAAAAGCTACGTTTACTTTCTCTTTCTTTAAGCGCGAGATGACTTCCTCGATGAGCATCCGGTCTTCCAGGACTAAAAGATGGGCGTCAAAAATCTGAGCCTCATCCTGGCCCATCTCCTTGCCTATTCTCTTCTGCAGTTCAATAATCTCCCGGCGGGTCTTAATCAAGGCTTCCTCAAAGAGCTGTATTTGAAGAGGTATCTCCTGCTCCCTGATAGGCTCACGCGGAAT
>JAPLLQ010000101.1:1699-11327 GCA_026387485.1 Candidatus Omnitrophota bacterium
TAACGTAATCTTCCTTGCCTATTTTATAAGCCGGGCCGATACTAATCCCGCCAGCCGCAGCTATGCCTTTAAGTTTAATCATTTCGTTTCCTCGCTATTAATAATCTTTTCTAGCTCAACCAAAGCCAACTGCGCATCTTGGCCGTCAGCTTCAATAATAATCGTACTGCCTTTTTCTGCGCCCAGCATAAGTATCCCCATGATCGACTTACCATTCACTTCTTCTTCATCCCGCCTGACAATGATACGCGAATCAAATTTATTGGCTACCTGGACGAATAAAGCTGCCGGACGGGCATGCAACCCCTGCTTATTCTTAACTATTAATTCTTTCTTTAACACTGCCATTAAATTATATCTCCTCAATCAAACCTAAAATAATTTCAGCTAATTTTACAGCATCATGCCTGATTACGCCCTCTTCAATGATACCAAAATCATCTTCAATTACCCGGTATCCCATATTTTCTATCTTCTTCCTATCGTTAATCACAGAAAATGAATTTTGTCCGGCGTAACGTTTAAGTATTGGCTCGGGTACCTCCGCGGTATTGACAATACAATAATCAATAACTCGAGGATGAGAATGCGAAATCAGGATCCGGATATGATCCGAAGCGCTAAAACCGTCAGTCTCTCCTGGCTGGGTCATAGCATTACAGACATAGACCTTGGTTGCCTCTGAAGATACCACTGCATCGGTAATCTCCTGTATAAGCAGGTTAGGGATAATGCTGGTGTACAATGAGCCCGGGCCCAAAACAATAACCTGCGATTCTTTTATTGCCCTTATCGCGTCCGGGGTTGCCTGCGGCTTAGCCGGATTAAGATAAACTTTTTTTATCAAACGGTGGGCCTGGGGAATCTTGTTTTCGCCTATAGTAATCGAGCCGTCTTTATGCTCGGCAACCAAGACCACTTTATCTAACGTTGAGGGTATAACCTGGCCCCTAAGCGCTAAAACCTTGCTTGTCTCTTTAATCGCTTTTTCAAAATCTCCGGTTAACCTGGTCATTACCGTAATAAAAAGGTTGCCAAAACTATGGCCGGAGAGTTCGGATTTAGTATCGAAACGAAATTGAAACAAATCGCGCATCAATACCGGCGCATCGGCTAAAGCCACAAGGCAGTTACGGATATCTCCCGGAGGAAGTATGTCAAACTCCTGCCTAATCCTGCCTGAAGAACCGCCGTCATCAGCTACGGTGACGATAGCTGAAATATTGTGGGTATACTGCTTTAAACCCGAAAGTAACATCGATAAACCCGTACCGCCTCCTATAACCACGACCTTCGGGCCGCGGCTAAGTTGTTTCTTTTGATATAAAAGATCAACTAATTCTGTGCCTCTGGAAGAAGGAACGATCACGGCTAGGAAAGAACGGACCATCCTTTTGACGCCTAAAATTAAAATAATAATCCCCGAAATTATAATCAGCGAATCTAATATCTGAATACCTAAGAATTCCTCGCTGCGCAGATACCCTGTCCCGAAGATTAAGAGGAGCACCCCAAAAACGCTTAAACCTATCCAGCGCTTGATGCCCATACCCGGATAAAACCACTTGAAGATACCCCTAACTTTATTTCTCATCCTTTTGGCTTTTTCAGCTCTTTTAGACTTTCTTTTCGTCTTCCTGAGTTATTATTTTAATCACTGCCTTATCTTCGCTGCAACTACGCAGGGCATCACGGAAATATTTATCTTTAAGCAGGCGCGAGATACGCGCTAGGGCTTTTAAGTGCGGCCCGGCAGAATCCTGCGGGGCAACCAGAAGAAAAAATATGTATGCCGGTTCTCCGTCAAGAGAATCAAAATCAACGCCTTTTTCTCCGTCAAGAGAATCAAAATCAACGCCTTTTTTAGATAAACCAAAAGCGGCAATCAGTTTTTCCACACAGTCTGATTTTGCATGAGGGATAGCTATGCCCTGGCCGATTGCGGTTGAACCCAAAGCTTCCCGGCTCATTAGCGATTCAATCAGTTTATTACGGCAACGTTTCTCGATATCTCCTGCTGAGATAAGCGCATCAACTAATTCTTTAATCACATCCTCTTTCTTAGTTGATTTAATATCGGTAACGATTGCCTTTTTGGACAAGAAATCCGTAATCTGCATCTGCTTCTCCTTTCGGGATTATGTCTCTCGCATTAATAGTTAAAAGTTTCTTGCTCGGGGCAAAATTTTACCAGTAAAATTTTGGAGCGGGAGGCGGGATTCGAACCCGTGACATCAACCTTGGCAAGGTTGCGCTCTACCAACTGAGCTACTCCCGCGCTACCTAGCGCGCACCGACGCAATACCTATTAGCATCGGGTGCTGTAAGATCAAAATGGTGAGCACAAGAGGATTTCCCCGCATCCACCAATTTATTCCGCACGCATTAGTGCGGACGGAGGGACTTGAACCCCCATGAGTTGCCCCATATGGTCCTAAGCCATACGCGTCTGCCAGTTCCGCCACGTCCGCGTACTAATATTTAATGAGCCTCCCGAGACTCGAACTCGGCACACGCGGCTTAAAAAGCCGCTGCTCTACCAGATGAGCTAGAGGCCCTCAATTTTCCCTCTATTTCAACTCTGAAAATTGATCCCGAGTGAAACGAGGGATATGTTTTCCCTCTATCAAATATCAGCAAATTGACCCCGAGTGAATATAACACCCAAATTCAACCACGAGGGGGAATCTACAAAAAAATTACTAGTTACTAAAACTCTATTACTTCTTTTTCTTTATTTTTTAAAAGCTCTTCAACCTTAGCAATATATTTATCCACTAATTTCTGCAATTCGTCAATAGCCCGAAACTTATCGTCCTCCGAAACAACCTTATCTTTCTCTAGCTTTTCTAGGTGCTCCTTGGCATCGCGCCTGATTGTTCTAAGCGATATCCTGCCTACCTCTGCCATTTTATGAATCTCCTTAGCTAATTCCTGACGCCTATCCTTGGATAGTTGGGGAAAAGATAACCTGATCAATTTGCCGTCGTTAGAAGGATTAATCCCCAAATTAGACTTCAGTATTGCTTTCTCAATCTCAACAATAGCAGACACATCCCAAGGTTGAATAACTAACAAATGCGCATCGGAAGTTGAGATAGAAGCCAACTGCTTCAACAGGGTGGGAGTTCCGTAATAATCGATATGCAAGCCCTCAACCAACGTAGGACTGGCCCTTCCGGTACGGATTTCGCCAAATTCCCGGGACACTGATTCAAAAGCCTTTTTTAATTTTTCCTCTGTGCTATGTAGAATTTCTTTGGTAGTCATCTCTAGTCTCCTTAAAATTTTTCCTTATCTAGCTTCTAGAAAAAGGGATCAAGATACCACCGTACCTATCTTTTCCCCGGTAACAACTCTTTTAATATTTCCTTCTTTATTCAGATTAAACACGACAATCGGTAGCTTATTATCCATGCACAGGCTCACTGCAGTTGCATCCATAACCTTTAAGCCCTTTTTTAATACCTCTATGTATTTTAAGTGTTCAAATTTCTTAGCAGCTTTAACCTTTAAGGGATCAGCGGAATAAACACCGTCTACTTGCGTAGCCTTGAGTATAGCATCAGCATTAATCTCCATCGCCCTAAGCGCGGCTGCGGTATCAGTAGTAAAGTATGGATTCCCGGTTCCGGCGACAAATATCACTACCCTGCCCTTTTCCAAATGCCGGATAGCCCGCCTCCTGATATACGGCTCAGCAATCCGCTCCATATCTATAGCCGTCATAACCCGGGTAGCTACGCCTGATTTTTCTAATGTATCCTGCAAAGCCAAACCATTTATAACCGTGGCCAGCATCCCCATATAATCGGCAACCGACCTATCCATATCTAAACCCCGGGAAGCGGTATTCTCCTGTCCGCGGAAGATATTCCCCGCGCCTAAAACTACCGCCACATCCACTTTCATATCCCGGATCTCTTTTATCTGACGAGAGATAGATACTAAAACTTCCTGGTCTATACCGTGGGATTTCCTGCCTTGAAGGGCTTCACCGCTTAATTTAAGGACTATTCTCTTATAAACTGAAGGTCTTGACATTACTCGCCGATCTTATAGCGTGTAAACCTACGCACAATTATGTTCTCGCCTATCTTAGCTACAATGCTTCCTAAATAATCTTTAATCGTCAATCCTGGGTCTTTAACAAAAGGCTGTTCCAATAAACAGTGATTCTTGTAAAATTCTTCCTTATTTTTTTCATGGGCAACTTCCTCTGCCGGCACATCCTCTCTTTTAATATACAAGGGGCTAGCCGCGGCTATCTGCATTGCCAAATCTTTAGCGAACTGGGCAAAGTCGCTGTTACGGGCCACAAAATCAGATTCGCAATTTATCTCTAGTAAAACTCCGATTTTATTTCCGTGATGGATATACGCCTCAACTCTGCCTTCTTTAGCAGCCCGGGATTGTTTTTTCGCGGCTATCTCTAAACCCTGTTTACGCAAGAACTCGGCTGCTTTCTTAATATCGCCCTTAGTCTCCTCAAGCGCTTTTTTACAATTAGCCACACTCGCCGAGGTCATATATCTTAATTCTTTTATGGCTTCTACCGGTATTTTCATTTTATTCTAGGCCTTCTTTCTCAAGTTCGCTTTTCCCTCTGGGGCAGGTTTAATATGAGCCTTCTTTAAAGATTTACCCTCTATGTCAAGCGGTTGTTCAGTTTCAACCATCTCTTCAATTTCTTTGATTTTCATCTCTTCTTCAGGAAGCAATACCGGCTCCTCTTCCTTGCTCTCTTCTGTTTCCTTAATCTTAACGCCATCTTGGGCAAGATAGGAAAGGAATTTTTTTCTGCCCTCTATTATCGTATCCGTAATCACATTGGCTATAAGCCGGATAGACTTGGTAGCGTCGTCATTTCCGGGGATAGGATAATCCACTAGTTCGGGGTTAGAATTAGTATCAATCAGGCCAATGATAGGTATCCCTAACCTGCGGGCCTCTTTTACCGCGGTATCTTCTTTAGTAGTGTCTACGACAAAAACCGCCTTGGGCATCCGTTCCATAGGGACTATACCGGCGAAATTTTTATTAAGCTTATCCAATTCTTTCTCTAAGCCGGCTACCTCTTTCTTGGTCAGCTTGGCAAAGGTACCATCCACGCGCATCTTCTCTATTTCTTTTAGACGATTAATGCTCTTTTTTATAGTAGAAAAATTGGTTAATAACCCGCCTGGCCAGCGATTAGTGACATAATACATCCCTGAGCGGATTGCTTCCTGCAGCATAACCTCCTGGGCCTGCTTTTTTGTCCCGACAAAAAGCACAAAATCGCCTTTTGAAGTAATATCCATAAGAAAATCCCGGGCCTTGTTTATACACTCCTCGGTCTTCTCTAAGTCAATAATGTAGATACCGCTGCGCGAACCAAAGATAAACTTTTTCATCTTGGGGTTCCAACGTTTAGTCTGGTGCCCAAAATGCACCCCTGCTTCCAATAGTTTCTTGATCAATTCTGATGGCACTTTTTACTCTCCCTTTTTATTGGTTGATATTTTTAGCGCGTTAAACCGTTTATAAACAGTTTAATTCTATTATTATATCTATTTATTGAGGTTTTGCAACTATTTTTGCACTTCCTGCATAGAATAGAGCTTCTTATATAAGCCTTCTCTACCTAACAGCTCGCTATGCGTGCCCTCTTCAGCAATAACTCCCTTATTTAAGACTACTATCCTGCTGGCATTTCTCACCGTAGAGAGCCGGTGGGCAATCACAAATACGGTGCGCCCCTGCATAAGCCGGTCTAAAGCATCTTGGACAACCCGCTCTGATTCCGAATCCAGCTGCGAAGTGGCCTCATCAAGTATTAGGATAGGAGGATTCTTAAGCAGAGCCCGGGCAATAGCAATCCTCTGGCGCTCTCCCCCTGAAATACGCATCCCTCTATCCCCGATAACCGTAGCATAACCCGTAGGAAAATGGCTGATAAAATCATCGGCATTAGCCTGCCTTGCCGCCTCTTTTATCTCGCTATCCGATGAGCCGGGCTTGCCATAAGCAATATTTGCCTTGATCGTATCATTAAAAAGAATAGTCTCTTGGGTCACAATCCCGATCTGCTGGCGCAGGGATTTTAAAGTAACATCCTTTATATCCACTCCATCGATCATTATCCTTCCCTTTACCGGATCATAAAAACGGGGGATTAAATCTAGGAGCGTAGTCTTACCTGTGCCGCTAGGCCCGACAATTGCTAACATTGCGCCCCGGGAAACTTTAAGGTTTATGCCTTTTAAAACCTGATTCCCTCCGTAATCAAACCAAAGGTCGCTAAAAATAATATCATTCTGAAAAGATTTTAACTCAATAGCGCCGCAAGATTCCTGAACGCTGGGATTAGCATCCAGAACTTCATGGATGCGCTGGCTGGCTGATACTGCCTGCTGATTCAGGGAATTAACTTGGCTTATCTTCTTAAATGGCCGGATGGTGGATAAAAGCGAACCTAAGAAAAGCCCGAATACGCCAAAGGAGATCTTTCCGGCGATTACCTCTCTACTGCCTAAGTAAAATATAGCCACACCGGCAATACAGCCTAAAATTTCCGTAGCCGGGTCTAAAAGCAAAAGCCGCTTAACAGATTTCATTGAAATACGGTAATAATCATTGTTGACCTTATTAAATTTCCTTATCTCGTAGTCCTCCATATTAAAACCCTTAACAATCCGCGCGCCGATAATCGTCTCATATAGTATAGAGTTAATATCCGCCATCTTCTCCTGAGAACTCTTGGATAATTTTCTAAGTTTCTTGCCTACCTTAACAATAAGTAAACTTAATATCGCAATCGTCGGTATCACTAATACCACAAATTTGGCATAGATAAACAGGGTAAGGGTAAAAAAGATGACTACCTGCATGCTCTGATAAATTAAATCAGTCGAACCATAAGAGACGGCGTTCTCAACCAGTTTCACATCATTAGTTATGCGCGAGATCATCTCTCCTCCGCGCTTGTGAGTAAAGTAATCTAAGGAGAGGGTCTGGAATTTAGCATAAAGTTTGGCTTTTATATCTCTTACAATCCGCTGGCCGATATCCGACATCAGGTAACTTTGTAGGAAACCAAATAACCCTTTTAGGGTAAAAAGCAGGATAACTCCTACTGCCATATCAAAATTGCTCAGGAAATCCGGTAATTTAGCCGGGAGAATAATCTTTTTGTTGGTTAAAACCTTATCCGCCAAAGGCACGATCATGGCCAGGGATACGCCGTCAAAGACGGCAGAGAAACCCATACATACCGCAGCTATAAGAAAATGCCCTAAATACGGCCGGATAAATTTTAGTAACTTCAAGTAATCCCGCATCTTTTGCTCCCTCCTAAAAGGAAAAGCATTTTATCATATCAATTGACTTTTGTCGAGCGATTTGGTATTATTCTTTTTATGGATAAATTAAAAGTAGGAGTAATAGGCGTAGGCCACTTAGGCAGTATACACGCTAAAATCTATAAAGATCTCCCTAATTGTTCACTAATAGGGGTTTGCGATATAGACCGCAGCCGGCTTGAGACAGTATCCAAAGAACTGGATGTCCCCGGATATCCGGATTTCCGCCAGCTTCTGGATAAGGTTGAGGCAGTGAGCGTAACTACACCCACTAAGCTCCATTATCAAGTAGCTTCCTGTTTCCTTGAACACAAAATTCACTCTTTAGTTGAAAAACCCTTTACTTTAACCCTAAAAGAAGCCGATGGACTGATTGAAATAGCCCAAAAAAACGATTTAATCCTACAGGTCGGCCATATTGAAAGATTTAATTCTGCCTTTAGCGCCACCCAGAAAATAATCAAGGAACCAAAATTCATTGAATGCCACCGGCTCTCCCCCTTTCCTAACCGCTCCCTTGATGTAGGGGTAGTCCTGGATATTATGATCCACGATATTGATATCGTCTTAGGGCTGGTTGATTCGGAAATTGAGAGAATTGAATCAGTGGGCGTAAATGTGCTCACTAAATTTGAAGATATCGCCAATGTCCGGCTTACTTTTAAAAACGGCTGCGTAGCCAACCTTACTGCCAGCCGGGTCTCTGATGAAGTAATGCGCAAGATCCGCATCTTCCAGAAAGATACCTATATATCATTAGACTACAAAAATGCCGAAGCCTCGGTTTATAAGCGTGAGGCGTTTAAAATCTCCAAAAAGAACCTGCCCATTGAAAAAGAGCAACCCCTGCAAAAAGAACTGGAATCATTTATTAACTGCGTAATCAACCATCAAACACCCCTGGTCTCAGGTATAGTTGCCCGGGAAGCATTAGCAGTAGCCCTGGAAATCCAAAATCAGATATGGCGCAAAAAAATATCTTAATCATCTGCGGCGAGGCATCAGGTGACCTGCATGCCGGTAATCTGGCCTTAGCACTAAAAAAAATAAACCCCCAAATAAATATCTTCGGGGTAGGCGGAGAAACAATGCGTCAAGCAGGCGCAGAGCTATTCTATGACATAAAAGGCTTGAGCGTTATGGGCCTCTTCGATGTCTTAAAGAAACTCCCTAAGTTCTTCGCTTTAAAGAAACTCATCTTAGAAAAAATTAAATCTATAAAACCTGATGCGGTAATATTGGTAGATTTCTCCGGATTCAACCTACGCTTGGCCAAGGTAATAAATAATGCTTTTACGACAATATACTATGTCAGCCCGCAGGTCTGGGCTTCCCGCCGGGGAAGAATGGAAACTATAAAAAAATACCTAAAGAAGGTAATCGTGCTTTTCAAATTTGAAGAAGCATTTTATAAAAAATATGGCATTAACGTGGATTTTTCCGGCCACCCCCTACTTGATGTAGCCAAGCCGACAATAGCGAGAGCGGAACTACTATCTAGATTAAATCTGATGGGGACAAAAACCACTATTGCCCTACTTCCCGGTTCACGTAAACAAGAGATAAAAAATATCCTACCGATAATGCTTAAAACAGCAAGATTAATCGGTGAAAAAATTGAAGCCCAGTTTGTGATTGCTAAATCTAACCAAGTTGACTGGGATTTCTATAACCAAATAATTAAAAAAGTAGGGATAGAAGTAAAAATGCTGGAGGGGAAAACTTACGACTGCATTAATATCGCTGACTTCTGCCTTGTTTGTTCAGGCACCGCTACCCTAGAGACTGCGATTATGCAGAAACCTTTTGTAATAGTCTACAAAATGAACTTTTTAAATTACCTACTCTACCGGCCGCAGGTAAAGCTCCCTTATATCGGAATGGTGAATATCGTAGCCGGCAAAAAAATTATTCCGGAATTTATCCAATTTAGAACCAGCCCCAAAAAAATATCCGCAGAAGTTTTAAAGCTGCTCCAAGACCCTATTCAGCTACAGGTAATGAAAAACGAACTCTCAAAAGTCAAATCCTCCCTCGGAGAACCCGGCGCTTCAGCCCGCGCCGCTGGAATCATCCTCAATTTCCTGAATAAATAATATTTTATCGGCTGCCTTGTCTTGTTTCTCGCAGCACCGCTCGATTTTCCCCAGCGAGGAAAATCTTCGCTCGGCCTTCGCCCTCGCTCTGCCGGAATCATCTTTAGCTGGGCAACCCTGCCCACTCGGGCTGCACACGTGCTGCTCGAAATCAAGCCAAGTCATCCGCTAAAAGTGAACTGGTTATGG
>JAPLLQ010000151.1:0-8838 GCA_026387485.1 Candidatus Omnitrophota bacterium
ATTCATTAGTCAAAGATTTAAATAAGAAAGGGATTAATGCTACCCGGCTTTCTTCTGCTGATACTCTGCCTCCAGAGGGATGGATTATCCGGGGAGAGTTTTTAGAATTCCAAGAGGGAGATCAAGCGCAGCAGGCAGTAATCGGCTTAGGAAAGGGTTCAGCTAAGATGCAGGCCAGGATAGAGGTGAGTGAGCTGGGTAAGGCAGGGAATACCCCTTTCTTAATTTTTGGCAGTAATACTTCTAGCGCCTTACGCCCGGGCGCCGGAGCTATGGCAGCAATTAATCCTTATGCTGCGGCAGCGAAATTCGTTTTATCCAAAGACCCTTCGGATAAAGAGATAAAAAAGATAGCTGCTGAAGTTGCTTCTAATATAGAAGAATACCTGGAGCAAATCGGAAGTTAAGATAAGGAAATTTTAGATAGGAAATTAAAATGAATATCTTTGTGGGTAATTTATTATTTGAGGCTACTGAAGAAGATGTGAGAAAGGCATTTACAGTCTTTGGAAGCGTAGCTTCAGTTGAGATTGTGATGGAAAAGAAGGGAGTTAAATCGCGAGGCTTTGGTTTTGTCCAGATGCCTGATGAAGAAGAAGCTCAGGCTGCGATAGCTGCTTTGAATGCCCGGGATTTTATGGGCCGCGTGCTTAATGTGGAAGTGGCCCGGCCTAAGGCGCCAAAAGAGAAGGAAGCTGAACGAAGGAAAAAACAGCAATTAAAGATGCAAGCCCAAGTTGCGCCTCTTCCTGGGAAAGAAAAAGATGAGAAGAAGGCTTGGTTTAATCCGGATCTTCGTAAAAGAGGCGGATATAGAGATGGCCGCAGGACCCACAGTTTTATGAAACGTAGAGCTGCGGCAGGAATTACCGAACTCCTACCCCAGCGGAAAAAACAAGAGAATCCCATGCGTTGGAAGAAAAAGCCAGCATACTCTAAGCCAAGGCAAGATAAACCGGAAGGATCTAAGCCCGAGCAGAAAACTGAAGGAGAGGCTAAGCCTTGGATGAGAAGCGGGGGTGTGGCTAGGCCCTGGCGTAAGAGTAGCCAGCAGCCGAAATCATTCCGGTTTAAAAAGCGGAAAAACAAGGTATAATTAATAGGAGATATATGTCGAATCTAAAGAAAAAACATAAAAAAGTAAAAACCAGAAAAAGTATTAATTGTTTTGAATGTAAGACCCAGGCAGATTGCTGTAGGTTTGGGGCCTGGATTGATTTGGAAGAGGCCAAGAATATCCTCTCTCTTAAACTTAAGGCCGGATACCGGGTAGGGACAAGTTATGAAGATGAGCCCTGTTCTTTTCTTAGGGCCGATGGCCTCTGCTCAATCCACAAAATAGGTTATCATTTGAAGCCGGATACCTGCAAGGAATTTCCCTATGAGAATAACCGGATATCGAGTTTCGCTCATGTATTGTGTACTTTGTATAAAACCAAAATAAAAAAGAAAAATAAAATGAAGAGGAATGGCAGATGATTAAGAATGTTTTAGCGGTTTTATTATGCCTAGTTTTTATCAACCAATTTACAGAAGGAGCTTTTGGTATGGATAATACAGTGGTAATCCTAGAGACGAATCAGGGTTCAATAGAAATTAAACTTGTGCCTGAGGCAGCGCCTAAGGCTTGTGAAAATTTCACCAAACTGGTTGAAAAAGGTTATTATAACGGATTAATCTTTCATAGAGTAATCAAGGGTTTTATGGTTCAGGGGGGAGACCCTACTGGATCCGGTTCAGGCGGAGAATCAATATGGGGGAAGCCATTTGAAGATGAAGTAAGTACATCAGTTAAATTTGATAAGCCGGGTATTTTAGCTATGGCTAATGCCGGGCCGAATACTAACGGCAGCCAGTTTTTTATTACCTGTGCCAAGACTCCTTGGTTAAATATGAAGCATACGATTTTCGGCGAGGTTATTGCCGGTTACGATGTAGTGCAAAAGATTGAAGATACCGAGGTTAATTCTTCTGATCGGCCGGTTAGTGAACAAAAAATTATAAAAGCCTACCTAAAGAAATAGTTGAGTCTTATGATATGAAATTTGACCGAGGACAGAAGTTTACCCTCCTGATTATCGCAGTCGTTATAATATTGAATCTTTTCGCCAATGGCTATCTTAGGTTAAGAATCAGGGCTTATGAAGCAATGCGGCTTTGCTATGAGAAGCTGGCAGTTGCTTATGAGATTGGCGGTAGGGTGGGGTTAGAAAAGGAATATGCCCTGATATCTTCTAATAGTAAAGGAAAACTAGCCTTGCAGTTTCTGACCAAGGTTAGGGATAAGATAGATAACGCATCAGATCCGGGAGATTTTTTTCGTTCGGTAATCGCGCATGAAAAGAAGGATATAGATAACTCAAGGATCTTGATTAACTTGGCATTTATTTTAATGTTGGTTATTTTAGGGATCAGGTTTTTTATTAACAAAAAACATAGAAAAGGTAAAGAATAAAGGATTGATGCCGTAAGAAGGAGAAGAGAGATGATTAAGAGTAGATTGATATTATTTTGTGCCGTAAGTGTTTTGGCGATTACAGTTACTGTTTTCTCCTTCGTCCAAGCAGCTAAAAACACCAAAGATTCTAGTAATAAAATTCAGGTGGAAGTAGGGAAGCAATTTGCAATTACCTTAGAGTCTAATATGACTACCGGTTACCAGTGGCAGTTTGCCCGGGCCCTGGATAACACACTGATTACTTTAGTAAGCCTGGAATATAAAAGGGCTAAACCTAAGCTTGTCGGTTCAGGCGGTAAAGAAATATGGACCTTTAAGGCGCTTAAAGAGGGAAAGGCAACAATCTCTTTTCAATATGTGCGGCCTTGGGAGAAAGGCAAGCCGGCAGCTAAGAGTAAAGATTATACCGTGTTAATACATAAATAATTTTAAAGAGGCTAAAAAATCTAAGCTTTAATTATCCGGCTACAATGGTATAATAAAAAATAAGGTATTTATGCGTTTTAATGAGTTAAAAGAAGAGATTAGAGAGATAAAATTTGATAAGCTGCGTACTGACTGCGATAATTATTTTGAGGCCGTTGTAGTTAAGGGTGAGATTAATAAACTACATGAAAGATTGCATAATTTTTTCGGCCACCCGGCTTGGCCTTCAAAAGACAGATTGTCTTATCATATGGAAGAAGCGATAAAAGGTTTCGGCGGAATTATGCCCGGACAGACCCTTTATTTTAGTAACCATGGCAGCGATACAATATTCGCTATGCTTTGGCCATGGCAGGATGGAGAGCGTACTACAGTAAAAATTTTTCAAAAATAAGGAAGTGACAATGGATGGCATAAAGTTTGATTTTAATAATATGTTTAGCCAGGCCGTAGGTAAAGAGCACGGCGTTGATGAATCCGAGATTAAAGAGATATTGCCTAAAGTCAAGAAGGCAGATGAGCATTTGGCTTTGGTGATTAGCGATCCCAAGACAAGGGTTAAACTTAGTTTGGAGTGGACTCAGTTAGCCCTTCAGGATAAAAAGACAATTCAGGAGATTAAAAGGTTAGGGGCCCAGATCGCTTCCAGATACGATAATGTCTTATTTTTGGGTATCGGCGGTTCCTATCTTGGATTAAAAGCTGCCCAGGATGCCCTAGCTGTTCCTTATTACAATGAATTCAGCTCAATCAGAAAAAATAAGCCGCGAATTTATTTCGAAGGGAATAATCTTGACCCGGATACCTTAAATATTCTGCTTAAAAATCTCAATCCTACCAAGACTTTTGTGGTAGTTATATCTAAATCCGGAGAGACCACTGAAACTAAAGCCGCGTTTATAGTGGTTGAGGATTGGCTTAAGAAAAATACTGGTAAAAATTACGGCCGTCAGATATTAACGATTACTGACCCTGAATCCGGAAGCCTGCGTAAAAAAGTCAAATATGAACAGGCTCAGGATAAACTTAGTTTCCGCAGTCTCCCTTTATTAAAAGGCGTAGGTGGAAGATATTCCGAATTTAATATGGGCCTATTGCATTTAGCTATTATCGGAGTTGATATAGAGGAAGTTTTAGCCGGAGCTAAAATTATGGGTAAAAAGTGCTCTCAGGATGACCTATATGAAAACCCGGCATATATGTATGCAGTTTTACACACTATCCTCTATCAAAATAAAAATAAATCCATAGCTATACTAATGCCATTTTCGGAGAGCTTAAAATCTACTGCTGATTGGTATGTGCAACTATTAGCCGAAAGCTTAGGCAAGAAATACTCTCGTTCGATAAGTAAGAGTAAAGGTATAGAGGATTGGGATAGGGATGTGGATTCTATCGTTAATCTGGGCCGCACCCCTATTGCCACCCGCGGCACCAATGACCTGCATTCAATACAGCAGAATAATATTGAGGGAGAAAATAATAAAGTCTGTACTTTTATTAAGGTTGAGAAATTCAGGTCGGAAATCAGGATTCCCGGAAAGGATGATATTTTATCCGCCCAGCGTTATTCTGAATTAATCAATCTTGCCGAAGAAGCCACTGAATGGGCCTTAGTCAGGGAGAAACGGCCGAATTGCACAATTATCCTGCCTGAAGTATCGCCTTATTATTGGGGGGGGTTACTTTTCTTCTTTGAGATAGCCACTGCCTTTGAGGGAGAGCTATTGAATGTGAATGCCTTTGACCAGCCCGGGGTAGAAGGTTATAAGAACTATATGTATTTTAAATTGAATAAATCCGGCATGCCCGAAGGAATATCCAAGGCTATAAAAAACAATCCTTTAATTAAAGACCCCAAGTATATCCTCTGATTTAATCCTTAATGTTAGAAATCGGTAATTTAAAATTAAAATCTAATTTGATTTTGGCTCCCATGGCCGGAGTGAGTGACCTGCCTTTTCGCATGCTTAACCGCAGATTCGGCGCTCAACTTGCCTTTGTGGAGATGATTAATGCCCATTCTATATCATATAAGAGTCGCAGGACCGAGAGTATGCTTAGTACCTGTCCCGAGGAGCGGCCCTTGGGGGTACAGTTATTAGGCTGCGAAGATAAATTTATTTTAAAGGCATTAGATATATTAAAAGCCTATAAATTTGATATTCTGGATTTTAATGCCGCCTGTCCGGCTAAAAAAGTCGTGCGCAGGGGAGAGGGCTCCGGTATGTTAAAAGACCCGAAAAAATTGAATAAATTATTAAAATTAGTGGTCAAAAACTCTTTAGTTCCGGTAACCGTAAAAATCCGGGCTGGTTGGGATAAAGATTCATTAAATGCTAAAGAAGTCGGGTTGGCAGCCCAGGATGCCGGGATCAGCGGGTTATTTATCCACGGCAGGACCAAGATCCAGGGTTATAGCGGAAACGTAGATTATAAGATAATTGGTAAGGTAAAAAAGGCTTTAGGGATTCCGGTTATTGCTTCGGGAGATATATTGTCAGCCCAATTAGCTAAGAAGATGCTGGATGAAACAGGCTGTGATGGTTTAGCCATTGCCCGCGGCTCACTAGGTAACCCTTGGATATTTAAAGAAATAAAGGAATTTTTAGAAAGCGGTAAGCTGCCTGCTAAACCCGGTATTGATGAAATTGTCAGAGTTATGCTGGAGCATTTAGAGGCTTCAATTGTTTTTTACGGAGAGAGGAATGGGGTAGTTATATTCCGCAAATTCTTTAGTTGGTATACTAAGGGTGTGCGTAGGATCCGGCCATTAAGAGAGAAATCATCGCGGGTTAAGACTAGAAAAGAGATGGAGGGGATTATTCGGGCTATTTTGGCCCTATAAACAAAAAACCCCCGAAGTTTCCCGGGGTTTCTTGTAGGTGATAGGCCTCATAGCTTTCGCTATCTGCCCGACCTCCTTGTTGTAGGTGTTGTCTTCTCACCTCTAAGCGTAGTATGCCATATTTTTTGCTGAATTTCAAGTCCACCCAGAAAATTCTAACAAGCCTTGTATCTAAATGACCCCTGTCAAGCTTCTCGCTCAGGTCGATTTTACCCGCCAGGAGCGGGCCGGCAAAGGTCTCTCGTATTTTTGGCGTCTGCTGAACTCGCGCCTCGTGCTCTCACTCGGCGCTCGAACAGCATCGCCGTCCCGCAATTGCCACGCCAAGGCGTGACTGCGGGATACCCAAAAATACTCGAGCTGCTTTGCCTAAAATCTCCATTCGCTCGAACCTTGCCATGGTCATTTATATAACTAGCTTACTTTTAGCGGATGACTTGGCTTGATTTCGAGCAGCACGTGTGCAGCCCGAGCGGGCAGGGTTGCCCAGCTAAAAGATGATTCCGGCAGAGCGAGGGCGAAGGCCGAGCGAAGATTTTCCTCGCTGGGAAAATCGAGCGGTGCTGCGAGAAACAAGACAAGGCAGCCGATAAAATACATAATTCTTTAAACTTATCTTCATTATAGTATAATAACTTTTAATATGAATAAGCTGCAGGAAACTTCTATCCAATATCTTAAGGGCGTGGGCCCGAAAAGGGCTAAGGCCTTTGCCCAGGTAGGTATTAATACTATTGAAGACCTATTCTATTATTTCCCCAGGCGTTATGAAGACCGGACTAATTTATCTTTAATCTCCGGGCTTAAAGAGGGCGCAATTCAAACCTTCAAAGCCCGGGTTTTGGCTTCTGACCAGCGCGATTCCTGGCGCCGCCGTAGCTTCAGCATAACCGAAGTATCGGTGGAAGATAAGACAGGGGAAATATCCTGTGTTTGGTTTAATCAGCCATATTTAAAAAATTATTTTAAGCCGGGTGTAGATTTAATACTCTATGGTAAAATCGAGCATTATGGAACGAGGCTACAGATCCACAACCCTGAGTTTGAAATTATTGAGGATGGGGAAGGGGAATCTCTGGATGTAGGAAGGCTGGTCCCGGTTTATTCTTTGCCGCAGGGAATAAGCCAGCGCCATTTTCGCAGGCTGCTTAAAGACGGACTAGACACGCATTTGCCTTCGGTCAATGATTGTTTACCATATGATATAAGAGCAAGGCATAATTTACTTAATCTGGCCAAGAGCCTTTTAAATATCCATTTTCCTGAAAGCCTCCAAATGCAAAAACAGGCCTACGAGAGATTAAGTTTTGAGGAGTTTTTTTTATTCCAACTACCTTTGGTTTTACGTAAATTAAAGAAGAAAGAAAAGCCGGGGATTGCTCATAAAATAGGGGGAGAGTTAGTAAAAGAATTTATTTCCAGCCTGACTTTTAAGCTGACTCAGGCTCAAGAGCGAGCCTTGGGTGAAATAGAAGCGGATATGGCTAAGCCGCAGGCTATGCAGCGTCTGCTTCAAGGCGATGTCGGCTCAGGTAAAACCGTGGTGGCAACTGCTGCTTGTATGGCCGCCATACAGAGCGGTTATCAAGCGGCCTTTATGGTGCCGACAGAAATTTTGGCTAGGCAGCATTATGAAAAGATTAATTCTCAGCTTAAGGCTTCAGGAGGAGAGCTTAATAGTATTCGGGTTGAGTTGGTTACCGGCAGCACAAATAGGAAACACAGGGAAAAGATTTATCATGAAATCAAAGAAGGAAAGATAGATTTAATTATTGGTACGCACGCGCTTCTAGAACAAGGCCTTAAGTTTAAAGATTTAAGTTTAGTGATTATTGATGAGCAGCATAAATTCGGGGTTAGCCAGCGCAGCCTCCTCCCGGGTAAAGGCGCGAATCCGGACCTTTTAATTATGACCGCTACCCCGATCCCCCGGACACTAGCGATCACTTTGTACGGAGATTTAGATATTTCGGTTATTGATCAACTTCCTCCCGGCCGCCTGCCGGTTAAGACAATCTATTTTAAGCAGGAGGAGGCTAAGAGAGGGTATGAAATTGCCAAGCAAGAGTTGGCCGCAAAGAATCAAGTTTATATTATTTATCCGGTGATTGAGGAATCTTATGTCTTAGATATTGCCGGAGCAAAAAAGATGTACGCACAATTAAAATCAGGAGAATTTAAAGATTATAGAGTCGCTCTTATCCATGGAAGATTAAAACAGGAGGAGCAGGATAAGATTATGCTCTGTTTTAAAAATAAAGAGTTAGACCTTTTAGTTTCAACTACGGTATTGGAAGTAGGTATAGATATAGCCAGCGCAACCTGTATGATTATTGAACATGCACAGCGTTTTGGTTTATCCGGGCTGCATCAGTTACGCGGACGGGTAGGTAGGGGTAGTCAAGAATCATTCTGTATATTGCTAGCTGATATAGAGACGGAAGAGGCAAAGCAGCGGATTGAAGCCATGGTTAGATATAGTGATGGTTTTAAAATTGCCGAGGTGGATCTTAAGATTCGGGGACCGGGTGAATTTTTCGGGATACGCCAGCATGGTTTAACTGAATTAAAGATAGCCAATCCTTTAACCCAGATGCAGCTATTGAAGGGCGCCCGCGAGGAGGCAATAAAATTACTAAATCTCGATTCTCGCTTAGAGGCGCGTCAGAATATTCTATTGAAAGAAAGGCTTTTACAGCGGTTTCCTGCCTATGAGAAGTCTATGCTGGTAGGTTAGTAACCATTAAATTAGCCCTACCTTTTTGTTTTTCTATTTCCTTTAAAGTAGAGTCTATATTTTTCGGCTCAATCAATGGTTTGATAAGCCTGATGATTGAATTCAGGAGAGGGTTATAGGCTTTGGCGTATATATCGAGAGGGATAAGTTTCGCGCCCAGCCGTATTTTAGGATGGTAATCGCTAAACCCCGGCTGATAAACAGAGAAACCATGTTTTATGCACCATTCAATATTGTGGCAGAAGGTAGTATAGTAGAGGTGGTATTTATGGGCTACGGTATAATCAAAGCCGATAAACTTATCGATAAATACCCTATTTTTTAGCAGGCATAAATTAAAGGCTATAATTTTTCCCTTATCATAAGTGA
>JAPLLQ010000151.1:8852-20168 GCA_026387485.1 Candidatus Omnitrophota bacterium
AAAAAATTCCTTAGTCAGGATTTCAAAGTGGACATCCGCGTCATTAAAGTTATTAAGATAGAGCTTATAAATCTCGTCGATTATATCGGTTATATCTTCGCGTAGCTCAGTTTTAAGTTGAGCTAACCCTTGAGAACGGCGTAATTTTTTCTTAAGGTCCTTACGGGTATTTTTCCCTAGATCAGCAATATATTCTTCAAGGGAGTTGGTTTTTATGTTAATTATAGTTGTCGGTAAAGTCTCCATTTTAAGGAATTTCTTCTTTTTTAGGTATCCGGCTAATCTGCCGTGTTTAGGGGAAAGATTATAGAATAAGATGCCTTTGATTTTTTCTTCTTTGGAGTAGGCAGTTAATTTCTTTAGGGCTTGGTCTAATATAGCATCAAAATTTTCATCATCGGTAAATCCCATTGAGAACCCTTCGGTAGTGGGAGAGCCCAGAAAGAGCACTTTCATGCTTAACCAACGGCTGAATTTTCTGGCTATCCTGTAAAAGTATTCCGGAACTAACATAGTGAAAGAGAAGTCCACAATGAAGAGTGGGAGGATAAAAACAGTGCGGCCTCCTCGTTTTCCCAATAGGTACCTGAAAGAAAACTTTTCAACCCCATTTTCTTCCATGGTTTTTAAGTAACCGTAGCTTTCAATCAGTTCTCTACCGAAAAGATCATCCCAATCTTGTTTGGGGATATCGGTAATGGCTTTGGTGATTGAAAAGGATAATTCTGAATCAATTTTTTTCATGATTCGATAGTATAGCAAAAAGGCTCAGCCAGCACAATTAAAAATTTACCTTTTGCGATTTTGTGGTACAATATTTCACATTTATGGATACAACAAATTTCTTAATTCGCACAATAACTTACTCACACCTTTAGTGTTCGTAAGTTATGTGCTCATTAAAAATGAGGATCACTACCGGTAAATATAAGGGGAGAAGGTTAGAGATGCCTAAAGGCATCCGGCCGACCCAGGAGAAGATCCGCAAAGCCATATTTGATATCCTGGGGGATATCTCGGATTTATTATTCCTGGAGTTATTTGCCGGTTCAGGCAGTGTTGGTATTGAGGCTTTATCAAGAGGGGCAAAAGAAGTGGTTTTTGTGGAGAATAACCGGGAATGCCTTAAGGTATTAAATAAGAATTTAACCGCTATAAAAGCTTTTAACCAGGCTATCCTGCCTTTAGCGGTTGAGGCGGCAGTTAAAGGCTTAGCTAAAGATAGCCGAAAATTCCAGATCATATTTATTGATCCGCCTTATTACCGGGAATTGGTCCCTCGACTTGGTTCGATTTCACTCACCACAAGTCGCTCAGGACCAATGGTGAGCCCAGTCGAATCATTGGCAAAAAAAACCTTGCAAAGCCTTGGGGCTTATGATATATTAGCGCCCAATGGTTTTTTGGTGGTTCAGCATTCCAAGAAAGAGAGCCTCCCAGCTAAGCTGGGAGTTTTAAATTTAATCAGGCAGTCAAAATACGCAGATAACTTGCTTTCATTTTATCAAAAGGGGAAATAAGCTATGTGCCAGGTAGCGATATATCCGGGGACATTTGACCCGGTTACTTATGGGCATATTGATATTATTAAAAGAGCCCAGGAGATCTTTTCTGATTTGATTGTGGCAGTGGCGCATAACCCGCATAAAAAACCGCTCTTTAGCCTTAAAGAGAGGGTAGGGATGATTAAAAAGGCAACCAACGGTTTAAAAGGCATTGAAATCGTTGAGTTTGACGGCCTGGTAGTTGAATATGCCCGTAAACGCAAAGCCAAGGTTTTGATTCGCGGTTTACGCATGCTTTCAGATTTTGAATATGAATTCCAAATGGCCTTAACAAATAGAAAACTTGCCTCAGATATCGAAACAATATTTCTTATGCCGCATGAGTCTTATAGCTATCTTTCTTCGAAACTCTTAAAGGAAGCAGCATCTTTAGGCGCGGATTTATCCAGTTTTGTCCCGGATTTCGTCGAGAAAGCGCTTAAGAATAAACTAAGGCCTTAAGTGGAAGTAGATACAAGGCAAATACCTGAAGAAGGCCTGATTCTAACAGAAGAATTTAATCCTAAAACTTTGGATCTAGGTACAGAGATGATTAAATTCTTAAGCCCGCTTAAGGCTAGGGCAGATATTTCTAAAAGTTATAACGCGGTTGGTGTGTCTCTTAGCCTGAATGCCCTGGTATCTTTTGATTGCAGCCGCTGCCTGAATGAAGCAAGAGTAAGCCTTGATAAACAGGTTGAATTAAATTTTGCGATCGATAAGCTGGATCCGCTAATTCTTTTGGACCCGGTGATTAGAGAAGAAATAATCCTGGATTATCCAATCAAGCCTTTGTGTAAAGATGATTGCAAAGGCCTCTGCCTTAAATGCGGCGGTAATTTAAACGAAGGAGGTTGTCACTGTGGCTCTACCTAAACAAAGACATTCCAAGGCCCGCGGCCGAAGGCGGCGCACGCATTGGAAAATATCTTCCGGTAATCTTATTCCCTGCCCGCAATGCAAACAGCCAAAATTAGGCCATCGGGTTTGCCCGGTTTGCGGATACTATAAAGGCAAGCAGGTCATTGAAATTAAGGTGAAAGAAAAGAAGAAGAAGGCCCGTTAATTTTAAAGAGGAGAATATGAAAATAGTCGTTGATGCTATGGGCGGAGACTATGCGCCTAAAGTAGTTATTGAAGGGACGTTAGCCGCGGTAAAAGAATATAATGCCGAAGTTATACTGGTGGGTGATCAGGATAAGATAAGCCTTTTGCTTAAAAAAGCTAAATATTTCGGCAGCAATATTACGGTGGTCCATGCCCCGGAAGTAATCGAAATGGGGGAGTCAGCGGCAACAAGTATCCGGCGTAAAAGAAATTCTTCCATTGTTATCGGTGTAAACCTGGTTAAAGAGGGGAAGGCTGATGCTTTTTTTAGCGCCGGCAATACCGGAGCAGTTGTCTGCGCTGGGACTTTAGGCTTAGGCCTCCTGCCCGGGATAGAACGTCCGGGTATAGCCATTATTATTCCCACTCCAAAAGGAATAACTTTAATTATTGATGTCGGAGCTAATATTGACCCCAAGCCTATGCAGCTTCTGCAATACGGGATTATGGCTGACGCCTATTCCCGTTATATCCTCCAGAAAACTAATCCTAGCCTAGGTCTATTGAATATCGGAGAAGAAGAGGCTAAAGGGACCGGTTTAATGAAAGAGACCTATGAGCTTCTTGAAAAGAGAAAACTTAATTTTATCGGCAATGTTGAAGGTAAGGATTTATTCACCGGAAAATGCGATATTATTGTTTGCGATGGTTTCGTAGGCAATGTGGCTTTAAAAGTCTCGGAGAGTGCAGCTGAAGCAATGCAGACTTTCTTAAAGAGGCATCTCTTAAGTAATACCTTGGGAAAGATCGGGTTGATATTTATGCTTCCGGCTTTAAAACGCTTTAAGAAGGAATTAGATTACGCCGAATATGGCGGAGCGCCTTTGTTAGGTGTCAATGGCGTAGTGATTATCGGCCATGGTCGTTCCAATAAAAAAGCAATCAAGAACGCGATTAGGGTAGCTAAGGAAGAGGTAGAGCGTAAAGTCAATGAGAAGATACTGGAATCGATTAAAGAAGGGAAAAGTAATCAGTAAAGTAGTAACTCGTAACTAGTAATTAATTTAAGGGAAAGAATTTAAGCATTTTTATAAAAATTTTTTAAAATTACGAGTTGCTAGTTACGAAATTACGAGTTAGGTAGGAATTATTATGAGACAAGTAGGTGTTATCGGGGTAGGCGAATACCTGCCTAAAAGAGTATTGACCAACGCGGATTTAGAGAAGATGGTGGATACTTCTGATGAATGGATTACCACCCGCACAGGGATAAAGGAGAGGCGTCTGGCAGCGCCTGACGAAGCCACAAGTGACCTGGCAATAAAGGCAGCTCAAAAAGCCCTTGAGGACGCCAAGTTAAAACCCGAAGATTTGGATTTAATCATTGTTGCGACAATAACCCCGGATATGCAATTTCCCTCGGTAGCTTCCATGCTACAGAATGGGCTTTCGGCAAGTAAAGCAGTAGCCTTTGATATTTCTGCTGCCTGCGCCGGTTTTGTCTATGGTATAACCATAGCCCAACAATTTATCAGCTGCGGGACATATAAGAATGCTTTGGTAATAGGCGCGGAAAAACTCTCCGGTATAACTGACTGGCAGGATAGGAATACCTGTGTTTTATTCGGTGACGGCGCTGGCGCCTGCGTTTTAAGCGAAGTTAAAACCGGAGGCATACTTTCTACTTACCTTAGTTGCGACGGGTCAAAAATGGACTTATTAAATATGCCTGCCGGCGGTTCCCGCAATCCGGCTTCTCATGAGACCGTAGACAGGCGCCTGCATTATATCAAAATGCAGGGTAATGATTTATTTAAGATAGCAGTCAGGAGTATGACTGAGGCAGCGGAAATCGTCGCAAAAAAAGCCGGGTTAGGTTTAGAAGATCTAGATTTGATTATCCCGCACCAGGCAAATATGCGGATTATTATGGCGGTAGCCAAAAAAATCGGCTTACCAGAAGAAAAGATATATCTTAATATTGCTAAGTACGGGAATATGTCTTCTGCCTGCACTGCTACGGCCTTATGCGAAGCGGTGAAAGAGGGCAGGATTAAGAAGGGCGATAAAGTTCTTTTGGATGCTTTTGGCGCCGGCCTAGTCTGCGGAGCCTGCATAATCGAATGGTAGCTTATTTATTCGCCGGGCAGGGCAGCCAATATATAGGTATGGGGAAGGATTTATGCGATTCCTTTCCACAGGCAAAATCGGTCTTTGATAGAGCGGATCAGGTTTTAGGTTTTAAGCTTTCTAAGCTTATGTTTGAAGGAGCGCAGGAAGAGTTGATCAAGACTGCGAACTGTCAACCAGCGGTATTAACTATGAGTATAGCGGCCTTGGAGGCGTTTAAGGCGAGTGTCAAGGTACCAAAATATCAAGCTGCTGGATATGTCGCAGGATTAAGCCTGGGCGAATACTCAGCGTTAGTTGCCGCGGAGGTATTAAAATTTGAAGATGCGGTTTATTTAGTCAGGCGCCGGGGTGAATTTATGGAAGAGGAAGCTTGCGATAATCCCGGTAAAATGCTCTCCATAATCGGCTTGGATTTAGCTAAAGTAAAAGAAATCTGCGTCCAGTCTAACACCGAAATCGCCAATATCAATTGTCCGGCTCAAGTGGTTATCTCCGGTAAAGAAAAAGAGATCATGCAAGCCAAGAGATTAGCTGAAGCTTCCCAGGCCAAGATGGCAGTTCTACTGGAGGTCAGCGGAGCGTTCCATTCTTCGCTTATGCGGGGAGCAACTCTAAAGTTAGCCAAGGAATTAGATAAAATAGAGTTCAGTCCGCCAAGGTTACCTTTTATAAGCAATGTAACGGCAAAGCCCGTAGCTTCGCTAGCCGATATCAAGGATAATTTAATTAGACAGGTTGCTTCAAGTGTTTTATGGGAAGATTCGATGAAGTTCATTCTGTCAAAAGGGGTAACTAACTTCATCGAGTTTGGCCCGGGAAGTGTCTTAAAAGGCCTGATGCGTAGAATTGATAGTAATGCACAGGTTATAAATATAGAGAAAAAAGAGGATCTAGAGGTAGTAGGTAGTATTTAGTTTAAAGTGGGGAGGGTAGGAAATGAAGTTAAAAGATAAAGTAGCTTTGATTACCGGTGGAGCAAGGGGTATCGGCCAAGCGATTGCTCTTGCCTTTGCTAAAGAGGGTGCGGATATAGTAGTTGCGGATGTAAACCTGGAAATTGCCCAAAAAACAGCTTTGGAGATTGAGGTTTTAGGTAGAAAAGCCCTAGCTTTAGAGATGGATGTTACGGACTACGCGAAAGTGGAAGAGGGAGTGAACAAAATTCTTGACAAATTTGGAAAGGTTGATATATTAGTTAACAACGCTGGAATTACTAAAGACAATCTTATCCTTAGGATGTCCCAGGTTGAGTGGGATGCGGTAATAAACGTTAACCTTAAGGGTACGTTTAATTGCATTAAAGCTGTATCCCGGCCGATGATTAAACAAAGGAGTGGAAAGATTATCAGTATCGCTTCTATTATCGGCTTGATTGGTAATCCGGGACAGGCAAATTATTCTGCTTCTAAAGCAGGCATAATCGCTCTTACCAAGACAGTAGCTAAGGAGTTGGCGTCGCGCAATATTAATGCTAACGCCGTAGCTCCGGGATTTATTCAGACTGAGATGACTGCCAAGCTTTCCGAGGATGTTAAAAAGAAGATGATGGAGGCGATTCCTCTGGCTAAATTAGGTACCCCTGGGGACGTAGCCAATGTTTGTTTGTTCTTGGCGAGTGAAGAATCCAGCTACATTACCGGGCAGACAATTACAGTTGACGGCGGTATGGTGATGGCATAGGAACAAGATCCCTCGTCCCGCAGAATGCGGGACTCGGGATTAATTTTCACCCCCGTTAATAGCGGGAAAATTAAGGAGGAACCAAGAATGGCAGTAAATGAGAAAGTTAAGTCAATAATAGCAGAACAGTTAGGTGTTAAGCCGGAAGAGGTAACTCCTGAGGCATCTTTCGTGGATGACTTAGGTGCGGATTCTCTGGATACGGTAGAGTTGGTTATGGCCTTAGAAGAAGAATTCGGCATTGAAATACCGGATGAGGACGCTGAGAAGATAGCTACTGTTGGCGATGCGATTAAATATATTGAAGAAAAAAGCGCTAACAAATAAAATTCATATAGATTAACAGTATTTAAAAATACCCCGCTATTTTATCTTAGCGGGGTAAGTTTTATAAATGAGGAATAACTTGCAGAAAAACAGAGTAGTAATTACAGGCTTAGGGGTAATTTCCCCGGTAGGTAATGACGTAGCTACTTTTTGGCACTCCTTGAAAAGTGGCAAGAGTGGGATCGGGCCTCTAACCAGCTTTGATGCCTCTAAATTTGATTCCCGGATTGCCGGCGAGGTTAAGGGTTTTGACCCTGCCTTTTACGGAATAAATTTTAAAGAAGCCCGGCGTACAGCTAAATTTGTCCAATATGCGGTTGCTTCGGCCAAACAGGCGATTGAGTCTTCGGGTTTAGATTTAGAGAAAGAGGATAAAGAGCGCATCGGAGTTTTAATTGGTTCAGGGATAGGAAGTTTATATACGATAGAAGAAGAGCATAAGGTTTTTTTGAGTAAGGGGCCTTCTCGGTTATCCCCTTTTCTTATTCCGATGCTGATCGTCAATGAAGCTAGCGGACAGGTAGGGATTGTTTTTGGTTTAAAGGGCCCGAATTCCTGCGTGGCTACTGCCTGTGCTTCAGGTTCGCATGCTATCGGAGACGCTTTTAGGATTATGGAACGCGGGGATGCGGATGTAATGGTTACTGGTGGGACAGAGAGTTGTATTGTGGCTACTGCCGTAGGCGGTTTTTGCGCTTTAAAAGCGCTATCCAAAAGAAATGATCGTCCTCAAAAAGCCTCCCGTCCTTTTGACCGCGAGCGGGATGGTTTTATTATGGCCGAAGGATGCGGTTTAGTGGTAATGGAAACTTTAGGGCATGCTAAAAAGAGAAACGCCCATATTATTGCGGAAATTATAGGTTTTGGGATGACTTGTGATGCCTATCATATAACCGCGCCTGATCCTTTAGGCGACGGAGCAGGCAGGGCGATGAAATTGGCTTTGAAAGATGCTAAAATTGAACCTAAAGAAGTGGATTATATTAATGCCCATGGAACCTCTACGAAATTAAACGACAAAATCGAGACCTTGTCGATGAAGATGGCTTTTGGCGCTCACGCCAAGAAAGTAATGGTATCCTCAACAAAATCTATGACCGGGCATCTTTTAGGGGCATCCGGAGGAGTGGAATTTATTGCTTGTTGTTTGAGCATACAGGATCAAGTAGTCCCGCCGACCATAAATTACGAACATCCTGATCCGGAGTGTGATCTGGATTATATCCCGAATACCGCACGTAAGACCAAGGTTAGAGTCTGTATGTCTAACTCTCTAGGTTTTGGCGGCCACAATGCCTCTCTTATCGTTAGGGAATTTACCGGTTAAACTCTAGAAAGAAAAAATGGGTTATACAATCGCAGAAAAGATATTAATGGCTCATACCGCCAAAAAGGATTTGGCTCCGGGCGAGTTCATTGAGGCAAGTGTCTTATTCCTGACCATTTTGCACCGGCTAAGGATTTACGCAGCGCTAATCAGTGTAAAATTCTGGCTGACTTTGCCAAAGAGCAAAAAATCAAGAATTATTTTGAAATCGGATGCATGGGTATAGAACATGTGCTTTTACCGGAGATGGGTTTGGTTTTGCCCGGAGACCTGGTTATCGGAGCAGATTCGCATACCTGTACTTACGGCGCACTAGGAGCTTATTCTACCGGTATTGGCTCTACGGATTTAGAGCGCGCCTTTATTGATGGAAAATGCTGGTTTAGAGTTCCCGGGTCAATAAAATTTATTTATCAAGGCAGACTTAATAAGTGGGTCGGCGGTAAAGACCTTATTTTATTTACAATAGGTAAGATTGGCGTTGACGGCGCATTATATAAAGCAATGGAATTTTCTGGCCCGGTAATCCGCAAATTAAGTATAGATCACCGTTTCACGATGAGCAATATGGCTATTGAGGCCGGAGCTAGAGCAGGGATTATTGCGCCAGATGAGATTACCAAGAAATATGTCTCGAGGTTTAAGCGCAAAGCTAAATTTTATCAGTCTGATGATGACGCAAAGTATGATAAAATCTACGAATGGGATGTAACTAATTTAGAGCCGCAGGTTGCCTGTCCGCATCTACCAAGTAATGTAAAACCGGTTAGTGAATTAAAGAATGTTAAGATTGATCAGGTTGTGATTGGTTCCTGCACTAACGGTAGAATCTCAGATTTAAGGATTTCAGCTAAGATATTAAAAGGAAAGAAGATTAAATTGGGCCTAAAATTAATTGTTATTCCAGCGACCCAGAAGATTTACTTGGAAGCGGTAAAAGAGGGATTAACCGAGATATTTGTTAAGGCCGGCGGAATATTTTCAACGCCTACTTGCGGCCCATGTTTAGGCGGGCATATGGGTATTTTAACCGATGGAGAAGTTGCTTTAGCAACAACCAACCGGAATTTTATCGGTAGGATGGGTTCTCCAAAATCATTCGTCTATTTAAGCAATCCGGCTGTTGCCGCAGCTTCAGCAATCACCGGCAAGATTACACATCCAACAGAGGTAATATAGGGGGGTATTATGCGGATATTAATGGTTCGTTTTCTATTATACGGAATATGTCTGTCTATGGCAGTAACTGTGGCCTGGGCAGCGCGAAATTATTCTTCAATGCAGTATGATCTGATTCTTGAACAGCCCGGGATGAGCTCTATTTCCACCAAAGTATATACAAAAGGGAATAAGAGCCGCATGGAGATGCAGGCAGGCGGTATGCAGACGATTAATCTTTTTGATGGTGTTCAGGCGTATATGTACATACCCTCGCAAAATATGGCTATGGTAATCCCTGTCCAACAGGCAAGAGCCCAAGTTCCCGAAATAAGGGATTATCAGAAAGATTGCGAATATCTGGGTGATGAGAGAGTTGATAGTAAAACATGCGGGGTTTATAACTGTGCAAAAGGAGGCCAACCGGTCAAGATGTGGATAGATAGAACAATAGATTTTCCGGTAATGACGGAAGTAAGTGGAATGCGCGCACATTATAAGAATGTCGTTGTTGATATTCCATTAGACGATAAATTATTTAATTTACCGGCAGGAGTTAAGCCTCAAGATATGTCCAGCATGATGCAGGGTATGCAAGGTTTAACCGGAATGAATCAGAATAGTTCAAGATAATGATTATTAAAGGCAAGGTTCATAAATTCGGCAACGATGTAAATACCGATGATATTATCTCGGCTAAATACCTGATTTCTACTGATCCTAAAGAATTAGGCTCGCATTGTATGGAGAGTATTGCGCCTGATTTTGTCAAAAAGGTGAATCCCGGAGATATCATTGTGGCAGGGAATAATTTTGGCTGCGGGTCATCCCGGGAACATGCGCCGGTAGCAATTAAAGGCTGTGGAGTAGCTGCGGTTTTAGCCAAAAGTTTTGCCGCTATATTTTTTAGGAATGCCATCAATATCGGGCTTCCTTTTCTGGAATCCGAAGACGTAGATAAAATAAATGAGGGGGATTTGGTTGAAATAGATTTGAGCAGTGGTATAATAAAAAACCTTACGCGTAATGACGTCTATAAGACACAGGCCTTCCCTGAATTCCTGCAGGAATTAGTCAGTCAGGGAGGCTTAATAAATTATGTAAAAAATAAACGATTGGAGAACGATGTATAAAATCGCAGTTATCCCCGGAGACGGGACTGGGCCGGAAGTTATTAGAGAAGGTTTAAAGGTTTTAGAAGCCGCGGCTAAGAAATTTGGTTTTAAATATGAGGCTAAAACCTTTGATTTTAGCGGAGAAAGGTATCTAAAAACCGGTAAGACCGTAGAAGAAAAAGATATTGAAGAGTTTAAGAAATATTCGGCGATTTATTTAGGCGCAGTAGGCCATCCGGATGTTAAGCCGGGGATCTTGGAGACCGAAGTCCTCCTTAAACTAAGGTTTTCCTTGGACCAGTATATTAACCTGCGTCCGGTAAAACTTTATAATTCCGAATTCTGTCCCTTAAAAGATAAAAAACCCGAGGATATTGATTTTGTGGTAGTGCGCGAGAATTCCGAAGGTCTATATAAAGGTATGGGTGAGTTTCAAAATAAAGGTACTAAAGATGAAGTTGCGACCCAGGTTTCATATAATACGCGTAAGGGGGTTGAGCGCTGCATCCGTTATGCCTTTGAATATACTCGTAAGCGCAATAGAAGGAAGAAATTGACACTATGCGGTAAGACTAATGTTTTAACCTATGCTTGGGATTTATGGCAGAGGGTTTTTAATGAAGTGGCTAAAGAATACCCTGATGTGACTACTGACTATGCCCATGTGGATGCTACAACGATGTGGTTTGTCAAGAATCCGGAGTGGTTTGACGTGATTGTAACTGACAATATGTTTGGCGATATTATTACGGATTTAGGGGCGATGCTCCAGGGCGGTATGGGTATTGCTGCCGGCGGAAATATTAATCCTAAAGGCGTATCAATGTTTGAGCCTATTGGAGGAAGTGCTCCCAAATATACTGGTAAAAATGTGATTAACCCAATGGCTGCGATTTGCGCAGCCGGGATGATGCTGGAAAATTTGGGAGAAGAAAAAGCCGGTAAAGCTATTGAGGATGCGGTTATAAATATCGTAAGTACAAAA
>JAPLLQ010000073.1 GCA_026387485.1 Candidatus Omnitrophota bacterium
ATACAGCGACGCTCACTGCTGCTATGCCGGCTAAACCTAAGCCAATAGCTAAGACGTCTATTCCGCCGGTAAGATATGCTGTGAATCCGGCAAAAGCTAAAGTGCCTAAACCTAAGGCGAAAATCATCTGCGGCAATGAATCTAGGAATCCGCCGGCGCCGAAGGGACTGTCCACGTCAAAGCTATCTGGATTGCTGGAATAGGGGACTGTCCCTGAAGCTGCCCCATCTCCGCCGCCAATATTATCTCCACCCTTACCGTTTGAACCATTGTTATTTCCTTCGCTTGTTTCGCCTTTGCCGCTTACACCTTGGCCTTGACCGGCATCGCCAGAATCACCTATTCCATAGAAATCTTCTATTCTTCGACTTGCCTCTTCATTACTTAATTTTCTAAATGGCGCACTTTCCAGAGTAATCAACAAAAGATTGCCGTCTCTATCTGCGAAATTAGAGATATTTATTTCTTTTATTTGTCCATGACCTACGACATTACTCTCCACAAACCTTGCATAAACTTCCCCATCTCTTCTAGGTATTATGCCTAAAACTCTCACAGCATGCAATAATCCCTCTGGTGTAGCATGAAGAATCCAAGCGAGCTCAGGAAATTTACCTTCTTTAACAATATCTGCTACCTCCGTTACCTTTGCTTCAAAGAAAGCTAATGGGCCTAAAGTTTTCGCTTCTTCTTGCAGTATGGCGCCTTCGTTTACAAATTTTTGCAATACTGTGTTATAAATAGCTAACTTGGTTACGCCATTTAATTTCATTCCTTTTGCAGCTAGTTCTATTGTAGCTTTATCTATTTCGGTTTTTACTGCTGCTTTTAACATCTTATTAGGTATTGTATCTGTCCAGCAGTTCTTTACGTGTTTGATTTTCCCCTGACTCTCAAGTCTATTTATTGCTTCATTTGTAGCTGTTAACCAAGTCCAGTCAGGATGAAGCTTCTTAAGCCTTAAGGCTTCATCATCTATGAGATTCATTTCGGGAGATTGATACAAACCGCTATCTCTGATAGCTTGGAGAATCTCATTCGCCCTCTTCATTTTTGCGATTTCTTCTTTTTCTGCCTCTACGTCCTTCTTTACTCCTTCTACTTGTTTCTCTACTCCTTCTACTTGTTTCTCTACTCCTTCTACTTGTTTCTCTACTCCTTCTACTTGTTTCTTTACTCCTCTTATTTCTTTCACTACTGCCACTAGTAAATCGCGAATTTCACCATTGCTGCTTTTCTGTTCGCCATTGCCCTTTTTCTGGTTAGCTGCGCTATTATTTTTCTCGAGTTCCTGAATATACGCGCCTTTTAAAGCCGCTTTATCGATTGCATCCAAACTCTCTATCATCAAGAAGAGCTCTTGCCAAACTAAGGCCAGTTGTTGTTTCAAATAATCTTCTTTAACATTCTCTGACAAAGCGCGTAACAATTCCTCCCTGTCTTTTCCTTCAAGTAATCCTATGGTCTTTTCAAGAATTTCTTTGACAGCCGCAAACCAATCCATATTCGAATTACCATTTATTCGTGCTTCTTGTCTTCTATTGTGAAATGCTTGGGCGAGCGGGAATTTCAAATCCTCAATCTTTTTATCTATCTGCTGCTTCTTTACTTCAAGTTCAGAAGAAATTAGATTTTTATTTCCATACCAGAATTTCCATCCGTCCGCGGCGAAATCCTTCACCGGGCCGCGGCCGAGCTTATTCAGAGGATTAATAATACCTAAATCTATGCCTCTTTCGAAGAAACATATCACCCCACCGATCCCGCATAGCACCATAAGCCTTAAGAATGATAATTCTCCGATTTGCGCTAAGGCTATAGCAGCAAACAATACACCTAACCCCCCAAGCTTTGCTAGCCAATTGAATAATTTTAGATTTATAAATTCAAGTTTGGGCATATCTCTTTGCATAACTTCGGGTAACTGGCGGACATTCCCAAGGGAAATCATATTAGAAGGCATTACGAAAGTTCCCTCTCTTCTTAACGCCGCATTCGCCCGTTCGGCCTCAATAAGTCGCGCCTTTATCTGACCCTTAGCTTTTCTTTCAGCCCTTCTTAAAGCATTTTGAACAGCCACTACCTTTTTATGCTTTAACCCTCCTTCTGCGGCTAAGAGCTCATGTTCAATAATCCAC
>JAPLLQ010000019.1 GCA_026387485.1 Candidatus Omnitrophota bacterium
AAACCAATCAACCCTATATTAATCTTTTTCATCTTTTATCCCTTTTCTTTTTTTAAGTAATACGCCACAGTCTCACCGATAACCTTCCTATGCCTTTCGTCAACCGCGATAAATTCTAATCTCGTATCATAAATCATATTTTTCATAATTTCACGGGATTCTACTACCCTGCCGATTAGCATTATCGGATGCGGATCAAAAGGCAATCTTATCTCTAAGGCCAAGTTAGTCCCGGGGTTAAACAGCTTATTGGTAGTCAAAAGCATACCCCCCATGCTTATATTTTTAGTCTGAGTTATATCAATATTATTAATTTCATCCATGATGCGGTAGGAGACGATAAAACGCCCGGCTACCCTCGGATGCTTTCTTCTTTCTACTCCTGAATAATCCATATTTTCCTTCCTTTCTTTGAATTAAATTTGGTCGTCCTTCGACAATTCTCAGGACGACCATCCTGAGTTTATCGAAGGGTGGTCGGGGCGGACAGACTTGAACTGTCGACCTCTTGAACCCCATTCAAGCGCTCTAGCCAAACTGAGCCACGCCCCGTTACAAATTGATTATTTCTAGGATTTGCCCCTATTTGTAACGGGGCACGCCCCATCATAAATTGTTAACCTAAACTTACTCTTCTTTCGACTTTCGCAGCATAAGGTCACTTAAGGCCTTAAGAGGAGGTTTATTTTTATAAAGAACCCGGTAGACTTCTTTAGTTATCGGCATATCTACTTTATACTTAAGGCTTAGTCCATAGGCGGATTTTGCTGTTGGCACGCCTTCAGCCACCATCTGCATATGGCGAGTTACCTGCTTCAGGGTTTTTCCTTTACCGATTTTTTCTCCCACAAACCTATTGCGGCTATGAGTACTGATGCATGTCGTTACTAAGTCGCCTAAACCACTTATTCCGCTAAAAGTATTTACCTTAGCTCCCATCGCTTGACCCAGCCGTGAAATTTCCGCTAAACCCCGGGCTAAAATCGCGGCTTTCGCATTTGTGCCAAAACCTAAACCATCACTAATGCCACAAGCAATAGCAATAATATTTTTCAGGCTGCCTCCTAATTCTACACCCATTAAATCATCATTAGTATAAATTCGAAACCTTTTAGTCATAAAAATTCTCTGCAGTTGTTTTCTTATCCTCTTACTACTTGAAGCAACTACTGCCACCGTAGGTATACCGCTTGCCACTTCATAAGCGATGGTTGGCCCGGAAAGTACTGCTATATTTACGCTTCCTAACTCGCTATTAATAACTTCGGAGATTCTCTTTAAGCTTCCGATTTCTATACCTTTCGCCACACTTAAATATACTGCTTTGTGGGAATATTGCAATAGCTTGATTTTCTTCAGGACCCCGCGCATATATTGCGAGGGTATAGCTAATATTATTAATTCCTTATCCCTAATAGCCGTTTCTAAATTATCGGTAATCTCTACTTCTTTAGGAATCTTTATCTGGGGAAGAAATTTCGCATTTACCCTCTTATTATTCATATACAACACATTTTGCCTAAAGGCACCCCAGAGAGTAACTTTGAATTTTTTCCTAGCTAAAAGTATAGCTAAAGTTGTGCCCCAACCACCATCACCTAAAATAGCTATATTCATTTTATAATAAACACTTAAAAATCGCGCTCCTGGCGGGTAAGGAATTTTATCCCGACATCGTAATTATTCTGACCGCAAGGCTCAATCCTGACCACCTTGCCGATAATGCCGTTTTGATAGATTAAAACCTTCTTCTCTAATTCTTCACAGATATTTAATACTCCCCGGTCAAAAGCAAGCCAGAGGATATCATCGGGGTTAACTATCTCTTTTATATTACAAAGTAAACCGGCCGAGCTGATATTGGAAGTATAACCTTCTAATAATTTAGAGACTGTTTCTTTCTTACAAACTTTATAATTTAAGGGCACAGCGAAATTCAGCCTCATAAACTCTCTACGCTCCGTTAAATTAGATAGGTTATCCATCTTATTTTATTATAAGATTAGGTTTATTAGTCCTTAATTTTGCCAAATCCCAGGCATAATCATAAAGATGCAAGCCTTTGCTTACTGCTATAATCTCGCCGTCTTCCACGCCAATCTCTTCGGCCATATACTGCTTAACTAACTGTAAGCCTCCGAGGTTAGAAGGAAATCCTCCCCATAAATCCCAAGAGCGAAAATAAAGTATAAAATGCAATTTTCCATAACGCACCCGGGTATCGATCAGCCTCAGGCACGGCGGATCATTAAGCTTAATATCCGAAGGCATGCCGATCTCCATAATCGCCTGATTTGTACCAAACCCATTCTCTTTATAGAGCTTAATTACTTCCTCAACTTGATTTACTCCCAACGGCATATCTTGGACCATTTCTTTCCCATTAACACTGGTCTTGAGCTTGACTTTCGCATCCACCAGCCTCTCGCCATAGGTATAATCCTCTGTTGCGGTCTTGGTGCCAGTAAGTAGATAACTTAAGTATCCCTGAATATAATCCATATCCGTAGGTGCGGGGATACTCATTCCTTCCGGGATTATTGGAATAATTTGATGGGAGGGTTTCTTCACCCTGACCGCGACAAAATCAAATTCCAAACGTTTCTGGCCTTCGTAGCTGCCCCTGGTTATGGTATAGACGTGGCCATGCTCAAGTATTTCAGATAGGCACTGAAACCAGGCATCATCTAAATCAAAGGCATCAATAAAAACCGGCTCAAGTACGCTATCTAATTCATTTCCTTCATCTATCATTTATTTTGCCTTTTCTTTAGCAGTCTTGATGAATAATTTAAAACTGCTTAAAATCTGGGAGATCGGCATATTTTTACCGATGTATCCTGCGCAACCGTATTCTTTAGATTTAGTGATTAAATCCTCATCATAACCAAAACCTGTAATCATAATCACGATTATATTCGGCTTAATATCTTTGATCCGCTTCAAAGCTTCCAAGCCGCTCATCCCGGTAAGTTTTATATCAACCAGAGCCACATCAAAATCTTCTTTTAAAACAATATCTAAAGCTTCCTCGCCGCTTGCGACGCATTTAACTGTATAGCTGTCTTTTTTTAACAAATCATTAAAAAGCTCCCTGACCGGGGCCTCATCATCAACCACTAATACCTTATCCACCATTCTTTCCTCCTTTTTTAATACATGGTAATTTTATAAGAAATGCCGTTCCTCTGTCTAGCTGGCTATCAACTTCTATCGTCCCATTATGATTCTTGATAATATTATAGCATATAGATAACCCTAAGCCAGTTCCATCTTTTTTGGTTGAAAAAAATGGCATAAATAGATTTTTTAAATTCTCCGGCTTGATACCATGCCCGGTATCGCTAATCAATATATTTACTGCATCTATATTCTTATAGGTCTTAATG
>JAPLLQ010000035.1 GCA_026387485.1 Candidatus Omnitrophota bacterium
CTATTTTTGATACAGCTTTTCATCAGACTATCCCCGAATACGCCTATATCTACGGCCTGCCCTATGAGTATTATAAAAAATTTAAGATAAGAAAGTATGGTTTCCACGGCACCAGCCATGAGTATGTGGCTCATGAAGCGGCGAAAATATTAAAGAGGCCGTTGGATAAGCTAAAAATAATTACCTGCCATTTAGGTAATGGCTGCAGTATCGCCGCAATTAATCAGGGAAGATCCGTGGATACCAGTATGGGTTTTACTCCTTTAGAGGGTTTGGTTATGGGGACCCGCTGCGGAGATATTGACCCTGCGCTTATTCCTTATATTATGAAGAAAAAAAAGTTAGGGATTTCAGCGATAGATAAAATTTTAAATAAATCAAGCGGATTAAAAGGAATATCCGGACTAAGTAATGATATGCGGATTTTAACAAAGGAAGCTGACAAGGGCAATAAACGGGCAAAGCTGGCAATAGATATCTTTGTTTACCGGATCCGTAAATATATCGGCGCTTATGCTTTAGTTATGTCCGGCTGTGATACATTGGTTTTTACCGCTGGTATTGGTGAAAACCAGCCGGGGATCGTCAAGAAAATTTGTCAGAATATTTTTAAGTGTTTTAAGAAGGCGCCTAAAATTTTGGTTATCCCTACTAATGAAGAATTAATGATTGCCCGGCAGACATATCATCTAATTAAGGGTTAAGCGTTGAAAATAACGGTATTAGTTTTACTTTTATTTTTCGTAAATGGGGTCTGGGGTTATAGTAGTGAGGTTGATAAGATGAAAAAAGTAGTAATGATTATTGCCCATCAAGGTTTTCGCGATGAAGAATTATTAGAGCCGAAAGAAGTTTTAGAAAATAACGGCGTAATTGTCAAGATTGCTTCTAGTAGTTTAGGCGAAGCTAAGGGTAAGCTTGGGGCCAGGGTTATGCCGGATATGTTGGTTAAAGATATAAATAGCGAAGATTTTAATGCGGTGATATTCGTTGGCGGTCCGGGAGGAGTGCAATACTGGGATGATCCGGTTGCCCATAAAATATTACAAAAGGCTTACAAGGAGAATCGGATAGTTGCTGGGATATGCAGCGCTAGCGTTACTCTGGCCAGGGCAGGCATATTAAAAGGAAAAAGAGCGACTGTTTTTAGCGGTGATGCCGAAGAGATCAAGGCTTGCGGCGCAGAATATACTGGATCACCGGTAGAAAGAGACGGAAATATCATAACTGGTGCCGGGCCATTTGCCGCTAGGGATTTTGGAGAAGAGATTGTCAAAGCACTTAAGGAAAATAGCCTGCCAAACGAGCAGATAGGGAGATAAAAATGTTAAGAACATTCTTAAAATCTAAGATTCACCGGGCTCTAGTTACCGAGGCCAACCTTTACTACGAAGGCAGTATTACTATTGACGGGAAATTGATGAAGGCCGCTGATATCTTGGAAAATGAAAAGGTAGAAGTGCTGAATCTTAATACCGGAGTAAGGCTAGAAACTTATGCCATTTCCGGAAAGACTGGTAGCGGCGTTATTTGTTTAAACGGCCCGGCAGCCAGAGGTGCTTGCGCCGGAGATCAGGTAATTATACTCTCTTATGGTTTAAGTGATGATCGAGAGGCAAGGCCAGTGCAGCCAAAAATAGTTAAGGTCAATGGAAAAAACCGAATTAAAGATTAGGATATTTGGAGACCCGGTTCTAAGAAAAAAATCAACGGAGATTAAAGCAATCACTCTCAGGTACCGCGAGGTTTTGAGTCAAATGGCTCAGTTGATGTATGAGAGCGATGGAATAGGTTTAGCTGCTCCGCAAGCCGGTATTAACGAAGCAATGATTGTGATTGACGCCGGCAGTGGGCTTTATAAGTTGATTAATCCGAAAATAGTGAAGGTTGGGGGCAGTCAGGTAAATCAGGAGGGCTGCTTAAGTGTGCCTGGCCTATGTATAAAAGTCAGGCGGGCAAATAAAATTACAGTTAAAGCGCTGGATGAATTTGGCAAGCCGCTTAATATCCAGGCTGAAGGATTATTGGCTTGTGTTTTTCAGCACGAGATAGACCATCTTAAGGGAAAGTTAATCGTAGACTACGCCTCATTTTTAGAGAAGATACGTATCAAGAAAACGCTGGAAGGATTCAAAAAGAGGGTTAAGCATGAAAAGTTGTCTGAATCAGAAGCAAAATCCTGCAAATTGCAATTGTAGCTATAATCCCTGCTCAAGAAAGGGCATATGCTGTGAGTGTGTTGTCTACCATCGCAATAACGGTCAACTTCCCGCCTGTTTCTTTTCCGTTGAGATAGAAAAAACCTATGACCGTTCAGTTAAAAACTTTATAAGGAACTCTAAATGTTAAACAGGCTGCCCTCTTGGTTTAGGCAGGAGCTCCCTGACCTAAAAACTTCGCAGGTCCAAGAGATACTTTCTAAGGTAAAGGTGCATACGGTTTGCCGGGAAGCAAAATGCCCGAATATCTCAAATTGTTTTAAGAATAAGCAACTGACTTTTTTGATTTTAGGGAATAGCTGTACCCGTAACTGTTCCTTTTGTAATGTTACTAAATCAGAGAGCGGGAATTTAGGTTTAGATTTGCTTGAGCCAGAGAGGGTCGCTAAAATAGTAGGGGTTTTGGGCTTAAGTTACGTAGTAATCACTTCGGTAACCCGGGATGATTTAGTTGATGGCGGCGCAAAACAGTTTGCTAAGACCGTTGAGATGATTCATGATTTGGATAAAGATATAAAAGTAGAAGTTTTAATCCCGGATTTTAAAGCCAGTCGGATAAGCATTAAGACTATTCTAAATAGCCGGCCAACGGTCATCGCGCATAATATTGAGACTGTTCCTAGATTATACCTTGAACTTAAGCCTGAAGCGGATTATAAGTTGTCACTTAAGGTACTGAGTATGATTAAAGAGACAGATTCTACGATGGTGACAAAATCTTCCTTAATGTTAGGTTTAGGGGAAGAAGAGGATGAGGTTATTACTGTAATGAAAGATCTAAGAATCAGTGGTTGTGATATCTTAACCTTGGGTCAGTATCTGGCACCTTCATTAAAACATTATCCGGTTAAAGAATTTATCCATCCGGGAAAATTTCAAGAATATAGTAAGATAGCTCTGGGTTTCGGGTTTAGGTCAATATTATCCGGGCCATGCGTACGCAGTTCTTATCAGGCAGAACAGATTTATCAGGAGTTAGCATATGTTTGATTTGATTATTATTGGGGCCGGGCCAGCAGGCCTAACCGCTGCTCTTTACAGCGGAAGGTCGCGGCTTAAGACATTATTAATAGAAAAAATGATTGTCGGCGGAAGGATTCTGCTAAGCGAAAAAATTGAAAATTACCCGGGTTTTCCCGGTGGAGTATCCACGCAGGAATTAATCCAGCGGATGGAGGAGCAAATTAAGGAATTGGATATAGAGATTATTCAGGATGAAGTCATAGATATGGATTGTAAGGGTAAGTCTGTCAAGACAATCTCCGGTGTTTATTCTGCTAAAAGCATTATTCTTGCCTGCGGCAGCTATCCGCGAAAACTTAATATCACGGGAGAAGAAAGATTAACCGGTAGGGGTGTTTCTTATTGCGCAACCTGCGATGGCCCGTTATACAGGGAAAAAAATGTAGTGATTGTGGGAGGGGGAAATGCGGTTGCCGAAGAAGCAATATACCTATCCCGTTTGGCTAAAACCGTAAACATCATCCATCGCCGCAATGATTTGCGAGCATCAGCGATTTTACAGGAGAAATTAAAGAAGAACCCAAAAATAAATTTTATTTTAAGCAGCGTGGTTAGCGAAATACTTGGTTCGGATAAATTGGAAGCGCTCAAGGTCAAAGATGTTAATACCCAAGCTGAACGCATTCTTTCTTGCGACGGAGTTTTTATTTATATCGGTTATGACCCGGAAACAGGTTTCTTAAAAAATAAACTTGCATTAGATGAAAAAGGATTTATAATTACTGGGCAAGATATGAGCACATCTAGCCCGGGGATCTTTGCCTGCGGAGATTGCTGTAAGAAGACACTTTATCAGGTAATTAATGCTTGCGGCGACGGCGCAGTTGCCGCGGATTCCGCGGATAAATATATAGCTACTTTTAAAGAATAAGGATGAATAAGCCACCCACGCATAATAAAAAACTGAAAGATTGGGTAAGTAAAATGGCCCGGCTCTGTAATCCGGATAATATTATCTGGATAGATGGTTCAGATACCCAAAAGCAACTGCTTGAAAGAGAAGCAATTGCAGGCGCAGAGATTATCCGACTTAATCAGGAAAAATTACCAAGCTGTTTCCTGCACCGTACTGCCCCTGATGATGTAGCCCGCACTGAGCATCTCACTTATATTTGTACCAGAAGAAAACTTGATGCCGGGCCGACTAATAACTGGATGGCTCCTAAAGCAGCATATCAAAAAGCCGCGGCTATCTTTAAAAATTCTATGGTTGGCCGGACAATGTATGTTATCCCTTTTTCTATGGGCCCGGTTGGCTCGTCTTTTAGTAAAATCGGAGTGGAATTAACTGATTCGCGTTACGTTGTTTTAAATATGTTGATTATGACCCGCGTAGGCGAAGCGGTTTTAAGGCAACTTGAAGAAGAAGATAATTTTACCAAATGTCTGCATTCTAAAGCCCAGCTGGATATAAATAAAAGATTAATCCTGCATTTTCCCGAGGATAATACGATCTGGAGTGTTGGTTCTGGTTACGGCGGAAATGTTTTGCTAGGTAAAAAATGTTTATCTTTACGCATTGCCAGTTTTATTGCCAGAAAAGAGTATTGGCTGGCGGAGCATATGTTGATTATGGGTATAGAGGAGCCCAATGGCCATATTGAATATATTGTCGCGGCTTTTCCCAGTGCCTGCGGAAAGACGAATTTGGCAATGCTTATTCCTCCTGAAGGCTTGAAAAGAAAAGGTTACCGTATCTGGACAGTGGGGGATGATATTGCTTGGATGCGGGTTGATTCTGATGGTTCGCTTTGGGCGATTAATCCGGAAACCGGATTTTTTGGCGTAGCAGTAGGGACAAATTCTAAAAGTAATCCCACAATGGTCAAAGTTATCCAAAAAAATACAATATATACTAATGTTTTACTTAAGCCTGATCAGACAGTCTGGTGGGAGGGAGCTGATGGCGAAGTGCCTACCCAAGGTATTGATTGGATGGGCCGGCCATGGAAGCCCGGAATAAAAGATGTTAATGGCAAACTGATATTAGCTGCCCATCCTAACAGCCGTTTTACTGCTCCGATTACAAATTGCCCCTCGGCATCATTTAGGTTAGAGCAGCATCATGGTGTGCCGATTTCAGCGATTATCTTTGGCGGCCGTAGGCAGCATTTAGCGCCCTTAGTTTATGAAACGTTTAACTGGCAGCACGGAGTTTTTGTGGGAGCGACTATGGCTTCCGAGCGTACCGCCGCCCAGGTAGGTAAATTAGGAGAGGTGCGCCGGGATCCAATGGCGATGTTTCCTTTTTGTGGTTATAATATGGCCGATTATTTTAAGCATTGGCTAAATATGGGTAAAAGAATGGCCAAACCGCCGAAGATTTTCCATGTTAATTGGTTTAGGACCGATCAGGAAGGCAATTTTTTATGGCCGGGTTTTGGAGAAAACCTAAGAATATTAGAATGGATACTTGACCGCTGTAATAATAAAGTCGGGGCAAATAAAACAGCAATAGGTTTCGTGCCTAAAGCCGGCGATATAGATATGACCGGGCTTGAATTGAATCAGGGCGCAATGGAAAAACTTTTTGAGGTCCGTAATCAGGATTGGATTGGAGAGTTAAAAGGGATTAAAAAATTCTTTGAGCAGTTTAAAAGAGATTTGCCTAGAGAACTATGGCAGGAATATAAGGAGCTTTTAGTCCGCTTGGAAAGCAAATGAATGAGAAGGTGCTATTAAGCACGGATTTTAAGGATTTAAGGCTTTTACGCAGAGGCAAGGTGCGCGATGTCTACGATCTGGGAGATAAGTTGTTGATTATTTCTACTGACCGCATCTCGGCATTTGATGTGATCCTGCCTAACGGTATACCATCTAAAGGTAATGTCCTAACCTCATTATCGCTATTCTGGTTTGATTTTCTTAGAGATATTATTCCTAACCATTTTATTAGCGCTGATATCAACGATTACCCCGAGGAATTAAAAAAATATAAAAAAGAACTTACCGATCGCTCTATGCTGGTTTTAAAAAGTAAACCGTTAGCGGTTGAGTGTATTGTAAGAGGGTATCTTTCCGGTTCAGGATGGAAGGAATATAAGGAAAAACAAACAGTCTGCGGCATAAAGCTCTCTTCCGGGCTCCTGGAATCCGATAAACTTCCGGAAATTTTATTTACCCCTTCAACAAAAGCCGAAAAAGGACATGATGTCAATATCGATCAAAAATATGTCGAGATGATGTTGGGTAAAGAAACCGCCGATACTGTAAAAAAAGCTAGTGTCGCGCTTTATAAAAAAGCAAGTGAATATGCTTTAGGGCGAGGGATTATTATCGCGGATACGAAATTTGAGTTTGGGATTTTTAATGATCAAATTATTTTAATTGATGAAGTGTTAACTCCGGATTCCTCGCGTTTTTGGCCGCTGGAAGTTTATAAGCCGGGTAAATCTCAACCCAGTTTTGATAAGCAGTTTCTCCGGGATTACCTTGAAACTCTGGATTGGGATAAAACTCCTCCCGGGCCAATTCTACCGGAGGAGATTATCCAAAAGACATCCCAAAAATACCTGGATGCCCATAAAAAATTAAGCGGAAGGGATTTAAAAAAATAAATGGAAACTTTTAAGAAGGTAATTTCGATATTTATCCGGGTAGGCGTAAGTATCGCGCTCTTGGTCTTTTTGTTTGAACAGGTTGATAAAAAGAGCCTTTTTGTGATTATTAAAAACGCTAATAAACCGCTTTTATTCTCGGCGTTTTTAGTCTTCTTCTTAATCTATGTTTTATGCCTCTTGCGCTGGGAAATGCTGCTTAAGGCAGTAAAAATCCACTTGCCTTTAAAAAGGATAATTATCTCCTTTGCCGGAGGAGTATTTTTTAGTTTATTTCTGCCTTCAACTATCGGCGGCGATTTTATGCGTAGCATTGATCTGGCTACGCATACTCAAAGGCCAAAAGAAGTAATTGCCACGGTATTCTTAGACCGTTTAAGCGGTTATATAGGGTTGGTAATCCTAACTTTGTTGGCAGTCTCATTTGGCTGGAACCTTGTGCAGGATTCCAGTATTTTAATATCTTTAGGTATAATAGTTGCTATTCTTTTTATCATTCTTATTGTTTTATTTAATACATTTATCTACGCTAAAATCAATAAACTATTACTTTCTCCTAATGCCGGTAGGCTCAGGGATGCGATTAAGAACCTGCATGAAGAGATCCACGTTTTCAGGCACAAGAAGAGGGTTATCCTGAATAATCTTTTTCTTTCGTTAATTGTTCAGGCTATTCCTCCACTAACCTTTTATATCATTGCTTTATCCTTAGGGATAAAGATGAATATAATATATTTCTTTGTTTTTTTGCCGATAATCGGAGCGATTACTTTGCTCCCGATCTCTATAGGCGGATTAGGCCTTAGAGATGCTACAACTATTTATTTTTTTGCTAAGGTAGGAGTAAGTAAAGACTTGGCTTTTGCTATGTCATTGCTGAGTTTTTCTTTTGTCTTGATTTACGGAGTCTTGGGAGGCCTGATTTATGTCCTTACAGTTCATCATCGACGGCTACAACATCACCCATCATCCGGAGTTCGCCAGGCTAGCCAATAAAAAAATCCGCGATTCCCGCCTTGCCCTCCTGGATTTAATTAAATTGAAAAAACTCTGCGGCAGCCCTAATAATAGCGCCTTGGTTATTTTTGACGGATATCCTGACCCGTCAATTGATTTAGAAGAGAAGAGTATTGAGGTTATTTTCTCTAAGCACGAGAGCGCGGATGAAAGGATAAGAAGATTAGTAGAATTATCCGCTAACCCGAAAAATATTGTCGTAGTATCTGATGATAAAGAGATAAGTTTATTTATTAAGGCTATAGGCGCAAAGAAAATGACTGTAGAGGAGTTTCTGGCTTCGGCGAAAAAAAGAGCAGATCCTGAAGAACCCGAGATTACTTATAGCGCAATGCACAAAATAAATGAGGAATTAAGGAAGTTATGGTTAAAGTAGGCTCGGCCGGTGCTGATTTTATAAAATTTTTAGGTACAGCCGGCGCTAGGTTTGTAATGATTAAACAGTTACGGGCTTCAGGCGGGATCTGGGTTTCTTGTAAAGGAACAAATGTATTAATTGACCCCGGCCCGGGAAGCATTGTGCGTTGCAACGCGAGCAGGCCAAAATTAGACCCCTCTAAATTAGACGGGATAATCCTTACTCACAGGCATTTAGACCATGCCAATGATATTAATGTAATGATTGAAGCAATGACCGAAGGAGGTTTTAAGAAAAGAGGGACTGTATTTTGCCCGGCTGATGCGATAGGCGAAAATTCGGTTATTCTTAAGCACGCGATAAAATTCCCCGAAAAGCTCAAGATTCTTCAGGCAAACAAAAATTACCATGTTGGTGAATTTCAATTTATAACCTCGATGCGCCATATCCATCCTGCCGAAACCTATGGCTTAAAATTCCAATTGGGTAAAACAAGCGTCGGCTTGCTTACTGATACAAAATATTTTAAGCAATTAGAGAAATTTTATAAAACCGGTCTTTTGATTATCAGCGTAGTTTTATTTGAGCCAAGAGATGGAGTCGACCATTTAAGCCTTTTGGATGCCGAAGAGATTATTCGCAAGACTAAACCAAAAGAGCGTTACTGACGCATTTTGGCATGACTATGCTTTCGGCTAAGCCACATCTACAGGCTGAAAAATTATCAAAAAAACTAGGGCTTCCGATAGAAGCTGCTTACGATGGAATGACTCTGGATTTCTAAATGACCCTGTTAAGTTTCTTGCCTCCTTATTCTTTACGGGTCCCGATGCAGGATTATAATGCCTCGGGGTCCTGCCGCTGAAGTCTCCCCATTCCTGCGGGCAAGTTTGTCCTCGGAACGGGGAAGCCCCTCTTCAGCGTCACCCCTCGATAGATAGTATAATTTTGATAGTGTTATTTATAACTAGCTTATTTTTAGCGGATAGCGAGGCTTGGCTTTGAGCAGCATGTGAAGATGCGAGCGGTCATGGTGTCTACCGCTAATTAGAAGGTATTGGACGAGCGAGCAGATTCCCCAAGCGAAGCCATTCGATAGACTCAGGGCTTCGTCCTGAGCGTAAGCGAAGGACGAAGATTTTCCTCGCTGGGGAAAATCGAGCGTGTGCTCACGAGAATTTTCTTGACATAACCTTATAATTATGATATTGTTATATAAATAAGAAACACTAACCAAAGGAGGTAGAGATGAGTAGTTGGCAAATAGTTCTACTGGAACCAGCCAGGACAGTTCTCTCTCAGATTGGTCAGTTTGTGGTAAATGCCTTGTTGGTAATCATCATCCTGATCATCGGTTGGGTTATCTCTAAGACGATTAAAGCGATAATAATCAGGGCCCTTAGGGCTATCAAGCTGGATGAGATCTCTGATCGTATTGAATTGGAAGCCTTGTTAGAAAAAGGCGGAATAAGCTATTCCCTTTCCGAATTAATCGGAGTAGTCTGCTATTGGCTGGCACTTTTGGTTACTTTTATGGTCGCCATTAATGCCATTGGTTTGACCATCGCGGCAGAGTTATTAAATAAAGTAGTCCTTTATATACCTAATGTTATTGCTGCTTTGTTTATTTTGGTGTTAGGTATGTTTATTGCTACCATATTAAAGAATATCGTTCTTACGGCTGCTAACAATACTGGGCTTTCTCATAGTAAACTTTTAGGTAAAGTTGTGGAAGTTATCGTGGTTACCTTTGCGATATTTGTTGCCTTAGAGCAACTTCAAATCGGTATCCGGATCACTGAGTTAACCTTGGGTATCGCATTAGGCACTATCGGCTTGGGATTAGCCTTGGCTTTTGGTTTAGGTTGCAAGGATATTGCTGGTAAAGCCGTTAATGAATTTGTTGAGAAGTTAAAAAAGAAATAATGTTTTTTGGCAGATAAAGCTAAAACCCCGCACCCAAAAAGTGCGGGGTTTTATTTTTAAGGAGGTGGCGTGAAAATAGGCCTATATCAAATTGTAGCGGTATTGGGTTCATTACTGCTTATGCTTTCCGGGTTATTGAGGTTTTTTCATTCAGGGAGCCTGAAGGAGTTGTTAATAGGTATTCTGTATTTTTTTGCCAATCTTATAATATTTTGTTTATAATAATAGAATAAATAGAGAAAATATAAATAAAAAAGGAGATATTCAATATGCAAGTTAAAAAAGTTGGCGAGGAATATCATTGTAGTATATGCGGTAACGAAGTAGTGGTAACAAAAGTAGGCGGAGGCGAGTTAGTTTGTTGTGGGAAACCAATGGAGAAGATAGAAAGCGTGGGAGGTAAATAGAATGAGTAAATCAATCAAAGGGACAAGGACAGAGAAAAATATTTTAGCGTCTTTTGCCGGTGAATCCCAGGCAAGAAATAGGTACACTTATTTTGCCAGCGCGGCGAAGAAAGAAGGCTACGAACAGGTTGCTAATATCTTTAGCGAAACCGCGGAAAACGAGAAGGAACATGCTAAGGTATTTTTTAAATATCTGGAAGGAGGGGATGTAGAGATTAGTGCCCTGTATCCTGCAGGCAAGATACAAGATACCCTGGCCAACCTTAAGGGAGCAGCAGCAGGCGAAAATATGGAATGGACTGTGCTTTATCAGGATTTTAGAAAAACCGCTAAAGATGAGGGATTCCCTGAGATTGCGCATTCCTTTGAGCAGATAGCTAAAGCTGAAAGGTTCCATGAATCGCGCTACCGCAAGTTAATCAATAATATCGCCAATATAGAAGTATTCAAAAAGAAGGCTTCAGTAAAATGGCATTGCATTAACTGCGGTTATGTTTTTGAAGGGGCTGAAGCTCCTAATGAGTGCCCGGCATGCAAGCACCCACAGGCATATTACGAAGTACTTGCAGAGAATTATTAATATCTTGGCAACACAATAATTCTATAATTTGGGAGTTTTTCTTCAAAGAAGGACCCAGTAATTATTTTATCTTCGATATATTAAATTTGCGTTTTTATTACGTCTTAACTTATTTATATGAAAAAAGATACAAAAAAAGTTTTCATTAAAAATTTTGGCTGCCAGATGAATACTCGCGATTCGGAGGTAATCTGCGGTTTATTACGAACTGCGCACTACGAGCTAACGGCTAATCCAAAAGAAGCCGACGTAGTTATATTTAATACCTGTTCAGTTCGGCAGCATGCGGAGGATAAGGCCTGGTCAGAGATTGGAAGAATTTCTAAAGCCAAGTATTCTAAGGGACAGTCTCCTTCGGGGAAAGTCCCTATTATTGGTTTGGTTGGTTGTATGGCCCAGAATTACCAAGAAAAGGTATTTGAGCGTAGCCCTGATGTAGGTTTTGTGGTAGGGCCAAGCGATATAGATAAAATCCCCGGGATTATTAAAAAACTGTTAGCTTCCAAGAAAGAAGGGACAGTTCCCTGCCCGCCGGCAGGAAGGGAAAGCCCCAAGTTCTTAGAAAGAAAAATCTGGGAGACGGATGGCCAGCTTAGGCCGGAAGAGATTTATCATACTGGTTTTTACGAAGATAAAGACCATGCCTACGTAGTCATCTCTGAAGGTTGCTCTAATTTTTGTTCTTACTGCGTGGTGCCTTTTGTGCGCGGGCCTTTACATAATCGTGATCATAAGGCCATACTAAAGGAGATAGAAGAAGCTGTTGATCAAGGGATAACCAAAATAACCCTACTTGGCCAAAATGTAAATGCCTATAAGGATGGAGATATTAATTTTGTTAAGCTTATTGAGCTCGTTAATTCGATTAAAGGATTAAAAGAATTTAGTTTTATTACTTCACACCCAAAAGATACAAGTTTAGATTTATTCAGGGTGATGGCAGATTGTCAGAAACTCCAAAAAGCCTTGCATCTACCTATTCAATCCGGTGCGGATAAAATTTTGAAATTGATGAACCGCGGTTATGGTAGAGAAGATTACCTAAAATTAGCCAAAACCTACAGGAAAATAGTAAAGAGAGGAGCCTTAAGTACAGATATAATCGTTGGTTTCCCTACAGAGACAGAAAAAGATTTTCAAGAGACCTTTGATTTAGTTGATGAAATTAAATTTAACTCAGCTTATATCTTTAAATATTCTTCTCGTTTGCGTACCCAGGCTAGTAATATGCTTGATGATGTGCCTAAGCTTGAAAAAGAGAGAAGGCATAAATTAATTTTAGGCCTGCAAAGAAAGATATCCAATAAACTTAAATGCTACCTAAGGAAAGAATAATTTTTATCATAGGCCCAACAGCAGTGGGAAAATCTGAAATTGCGGTTTCCCTTGCCAAGAAACTTAGCGGAGAGATAATCTCTTTGGATTCTATGCAGATTTATAAAAACATGGATATTATCACTTCTAAGCCTACGCATGGACAAATGAAAAGCGTCCCGCATCATATCATAAGCGTATTAGCTCTAGCTAAAGAATACAATGTTTCGCAATACCGCAAAACTGACTTAAAAAAAGTAATGGTAATCCTAAAAAAAGGCAGAAAAACCTCCTTAGAAAAAGTAAAAGCTATTCTAAGGAAGGGCAAAATTCCCATTTTTGCCGGAGGGACCGGGCTTTATATGTCGGTGCTTATTGACGGGATATTTAAAGAGAAAGCTCAAAATAAAATTATTCGTAGCAAATTATATAAAATATCTCAAAAGCAGGGCAGTAATTATCTCTATAAAAAGTTGAAAAAAGTTGACCCACAGGCAGCATTCAAGATTCACCCTAATGATATCAGGAGAATTATTCGGGCTTTAGAGGTTTTTAAAATTACCGGTAAACCCATATCGGCGCTTCAGCGACAAAGACAGGGCCTTAAAGACAAATATGAGATTAAGGTTTTCTGCTTGAATATGAAGAGGGATAAGCTCTATCAAAGAATTGACCAGAGGGTTGAACGAATGTTCAAGCAGGGTTTGATTTGTGAAGTTAAGCGTTTGCTTAAAAAGCGCTTAAGTAGAACCGCAAGCTGCGCTATCGGGATAAAGGAATTAAAAGGTTATTTTTTGGGTCAATATGATTTAGCCGAAGCAAAACGACTAATCCAGCGTAACAGCCGGCACTATGCCAAAAGGCAGCTTACCTGGTTTAGGAAAGATAAGCGGATTGATTGGGTTAATCTGTCCGGTAATGATAAACCAATAAAAATTGCAAAGAGGCTATGGAAAAAGCTCTGTTAGTTACGATTAAATTAAGGACCGAGAGGGATGCCTGGTCACTTGAAGATACGGCATTTGAGCTGGAGGAGTTAGTTTCTGCATGTCAAGCTCAGGTAGTGGATAATATTACTTCAGCCTGCGATAAACCCACCTCAAATTTTTTAATCGGTAAGGGTAAAGTAGAAGAGTTGGCCTTACTTACCCAGGAATTGGAAGTTGATACGGTTGTTTTTAGCCATGATCTCTCCGGTACACAACAAAGAAATCTTGAGGAGGTCATTGGTAAAAAAACCATTGACCGGACTCAGTTAATTTTAGATATATTCAGCCAGCGGGCTAAAAGCCCGGAAGGAAAGATGCAGGTAGAGTTAGCCCAGCTAGAATACCTTATTCCTCGCCTTGTGGGTAAGGGAATAATTCTTTCGCGTTTAGGAGGCGGGATTGGAACCAGAGGGCCGGGAGAGCAAAAGCTGGAGATCGACAGGCG
>JAPLLQ010000112.1 GCA_026387485.1 Candidatus Omnitrophota bacterium
ATTTAAATAATGAAAAATTGGTACGTAGTCCATACGCAGACTGGATTAGAAGATAAGGTTAAAACTAGCCTAGAGAATAAGGTCGCTTCAAATAATATGCAGGAGCTTATTTCTAGCGTGATTATCCCTACCGAACAAATCTCAGAAGTCCGTTCTGGAAAGAAGAAGATATCCCAGAGAAAATTCTTTCCCGGTTATTTATTAGTTGAAATGGAATTAAATGAACAGACCTACCTTTTTGTAAAAAACTCACCCGGTATTACCGGTTTTATTGGTTTAGGAAGAAAACCCATGCCCTTGCCTCAATCAGAAGTAGATAATATTTTAAAGAAGACTAAAGATACCCAAGTAAAGCCCAGTCCGAAAGTTGTTTTTGAGAAGGGTGAGCAGGTCAGGGTTACCGAAGGGCCATTCCAAAATTTTAACGGTACTATAGATGAAGTGCATCCAGAAAAGGGAAAGATAAAGGTGAGTGTTTCCATATTCGGCAGGTCAACCCCTGTAGAGCTGGAATACTGGCAGGTGGAAAGGGTATAATTTATGGCTAAAAAAGTGATTAAGGCCCAGATTAAATTACATGTCCCAGCAGCTCAGGCAAATCCTGCTCCGCCGGTTGGCCCGGCATTAGGCCAGCATGGTGTAAACATAATGCAGTTTTGTAAACAGTTTAACGATCAAACTAAAGGTAGAGACGGTTTAATCCTGCCGGTAGTTATTAGTGTTTATGTGGACAGAACCTTTAGTTTCATTATCAAGAGTCCACCCTCATCAGTATTATTAAAACGAGCGGCAAATTTAGCTAAGGCATCAGGTATTACCGGCAAGGAAACTATAGGATCAGTCACTAAGAAACAGGTCGAAGAGATCGCTAAACTCAAGATGCCGGATTTAAATACCTCTGATTTAGCTCAGGCAATAAAGGTGATTGCAGGTACGGCCCGCAGTATGGGTATTGTGGTGGAAGAGGATAGTTAACTATGAAAACACGTAGTAAGAGATATAAAGAATCCGAAAAGCAGGTAGATAAAAATAAAGTTTATCAGCTCAAAGAAGCGATCAGCGCTATAAAGAAGATGGCTTTGACAAAATTTGACAGCTCGGTTGATCTGCATTTTCATTTAAATGTTGATAGCAAAAAATCTGACCAGATGGTCAGGGGAACGGTTATTTTGCCTCACGGGACGGGGAAGAAGATCCGGGTTGCCGTATTCTGCAAGGGCGAACACGAGAAGATTGCCCGGGGTGCTAACGCTGATTATGTGGGTGGTTTAGAGTTAATTGATAAGGTAGCTGGAGGGTTTTTAGATTTTGATTGTGCTATCGCTACGCCAGAGATGATGAAAGATTTAAGTAAACTCGGTAAAGTGCTTGGGCCCCGTGGCCTGATGCCTAGCCCTAAAACTGGGACAGTGACCAATGATATTCTAAAAGCGATTGAAGACGTAAAAAAAGGAAAGGTTGAATTCCGCGTAGATAAACAGGGAGGTGTGCACCTTTCGGTAGGCAAGGTTTCTTTTAGTGAAGATAAATTATATGATAATGCTTTTAAGGTTATTGAAGCTTTAAATGAGGCTAAGCCGGCATCAGTAAAAGGAAAATTTGTTTCAAGCGTATCCCTGACCAGTTCAATGAACCCGGGATTGAGGTTGGCTTTATAAAAAAATGAAAAAGATAAGTTTAATATTTAAAGAGGTTTCGGAAAATCGGATCAAGAATACCCTGAAGTCATCTGAAGCAGTATTTGTGATCAAGTATTCCGGTGTTTCAAGCCCTGACCTATGTTCCTTGAGGCAGAGCTTAAAGCGTTCTAATGCCTCTATGTTTGTTGTAAAAAACAGCGTTGCCCGCCGGGCGCTTAAGGACTCCGGCCTTGATCTACTTATTAAGAATGTCGAAGGGCCCTGTAGCTTGGTTTTTGTCAAGGAAGAACCGGTAATTGTATCCCAGGTTTTATGTAACTTTGTCAAGGAGCATGAGCAACTTAAGCTTGAAGGCGGAACGCTCAAGGATAAAATATTAGAAAGAAAAGATATTGAATCTATGTCTAAGCTTCCTTCCAAGGGAGCCCTAAGGGCACAGTTGGTAGGAGTTTTAAATTCGCCGATATCAGGTTTAGTGATTACTTTAAGCCAGGTGTTGGCGAAATTTGTTTATTGTTTAGATCAAATAAAAGGAAAAAAGTCCACAGGTGGGACACCCCGCGCTTAACGGAATTGCGCGGGTGTTGTCTTCATAGACAAGGAGGAAGAGATGGCGAGTGTAAAGTTAGACGAAATGATTAAATCCATAGAAGGATTGACGGTTTTGGAGCTGGCGGATTTAGTCAAGGCGTTGGAAGAAAAATTTGACGTTAAGGCAAACATGCCTTTGATGGCTGCTCCGGCAGCTGGCGCTGCTAGCGCTGGTGCTGCTCCCGCAGCTGAGGAGAAATCTACTTTTACTGTAGTTTTGGTTAGCACAGGCGCAAGTAAAATCGCCGTGATCAAGGAAGTACGTACGATTACTAATCTTGGCTTAAAAGAAGCTAAAGATTTAGTCGATGGCGCACCCAAGCCGGTTAAAGAAGGCGCGACTAAGGAAGAGGCAGAAGAGATAAAGAAGAAATTAGAGGCAGTAGGCGCTACCGTCGAGTTGAAATAGTATTGCCAGTAGGGACTGTCCCCATAGGGGACTGTCCCACGACAAGATAAGTTTTGGACGGGAGTCTAGCTAAAAAAGGGTATAAAAAGTATATGACAAAGAGAAAAAGTTTTGCCAAAATAAAAGAAGTTTACGATATCCCTAATCTTCTGGATATTCAGCTTGAGCCTTATCGTGAATTCCTGCAGCAGGATGTTGAACCTCGTCAGAGGCAGCACCATGGCTTACAGGAAGTCTTTGATGAGATCTTCCCTATTGAGAGCCCGAATCGCTCGATTAAGCTAGAATTTATAAGTTATTCACTCGGCAAGCCTAAATATAACATGAGTGAATGTAAGACCAGGAGCCTTACTTACGCCCTCCCTCTTAAAGTAAAATTTAGGCTTACTACTCCCCGAGAGACCAAGGAGCAGGATGCCTATTTTGGGGAATTGCCGTTTATGACTGATACAGGTACGTTCATTATTAATGGCGACGAGCGCGTAGTGGTAAGCCAGCTTCAGCGTTCACCCGGTGTTTCTTTTGAGGAAGAAGAGCATCCTACCGGAAAAAAGATTTTCCATGGCCGGATTATTCCTTATCGCGGAGCATGGCTAGAGTTTAAATACGACTTAACCGAAACAATTTTAGCCTATGTAGACCGGCGCAGGAATTTTCCTGCTACCCAGATTTTAAGAATACTTGGGTACTCCGAGGATAAAGATATTATCGCGGCTTTTGGAAAAGAGTATCCGGAGATCAATAACACCTTGAAGAAAGACTACACTAAAAATAAGGAAGAGGCCTACTTAGATTTTTATCGTAAGATGCGGCCTACTGAACCGGTGACAAAAGAAGCAGCTGAGGCTTTATTCTATAGGTTATTCTTTGACCCGGCTAGATATGACTTAGAGCGAGCCGGCAGATTTATTTTAAACAGAAAATTAGGCATGAATGTCTCGCTTGAAAAGCGGATCCTTGATTCCGGGACAGTAATTAAGGTTATGGAATATTTAATCAACCTTAAGGAAGGTATCGGAAAGATCGATGATATCGACCATTTAGGCAACCGCAGGATTAAGACCGTGGGAGAATTAGTCCAGAATCAAGTACGTATTGGTTTATCCCGCGTAGAAAGGTCTATCCGGGAGAGATTAAGCCTCTTAAGTGAATTTGACAGCCTAAATGTCCACTACCTTATCAATTCCAAACTGCTTTCTAACCAGATTCGCGATTTCTTTGCCCGTTCCCAGTTGTCTCAGTTTATGGATCAGATAAATCCTTTGGCTGAGATGACCCATAAGAGAAGGTTAAGTGCCTTAGGGCCTGGCGGGCTCTCTCGCGAACGCGCTGGTTTTGAGGTAAGGGATATCCATCCTTCGCACTATGGCCGGGTTTGCCCTATTGAAGCCCCGGAAGGCCCGAATATCGGTTTGATCGCATCGTTAAGTACTTTTGCCAGAGTAAATCCGTTAGGCCTGCTTGAGACTCCTTACCGTAAGGTTGAGGATGGAAGGGCCACTAAGAAGATTGATTATCTTACCGCTGATATTGAAGAAGATAAAATTATCGCCCAGGCCAATGTCCCTCTGGATGAAAATGGTTATTTTGTAGAAAGAGAAGTATCCTGCCGCTATAAAGATGATTTACCTAAGGTTTCCGGAAAACAAGTCCAATATATGGATGTTTCCCCTAAACAGTTAGTTTCTGTTGCAGCTTCATTAATCCCATTCTTGGAGCATGATGATGCTAACCGCGCGCTGATGGGTTCAAATATGCAAAGGCAGGGCGTGCCTTTAATGATTACCGAGGCGCCGCTGGTAGGAACCATGATGGAGGAAAAAGTAGCCCGGGATTCAGGGACAGTTTTAGTAGCCGAGGAATCCGGTAAAGTTACCAGCGTTGATGCTTCATCGATTACCGTGGGGAAAAAGATCTATCATTTAAAAAAATTTTTGCGCACTAATAACGATACTTCCTTAAATCAGAGGCCAATTGTAAAATTAGGGGATAGGGTAGAGAAGGGCAATATTATTGCCGACGGTATCGGTACTAAGAATGGCGAGTTAGCTCTAGGTAAAAATGTTTTAGTCGCTTTTATGCCTTGGCGTGGATATAACTTTGAAGACGCTGTTCTAATCAGCGAAAAATTACTCAGAGAAGATACCTTTACTTCTATTCATATAGAAGAATTTGATATTGAAGCTACTGAGACCCGTTTAGGTAATGAAGAGATCACTCGCGATATTCCCAATGTCAGCGAAGAGGC
>JAPLLQ010000144.1 GCA_026387485.1 Candidatus Omnitrophota bacterium
AAAGAAACGAAACTAAAGCACAAATTATACCTAAGTAAAACAGTAAATCTTGCCTAGATATTTCTTCTTTCAGGCACCTAAAAGCTCGCACCAACAAACTTTTCAAAAACCAAAGAAAACAAATTAAACCCAATATGCCTACTTCGCTGGCTATCTGAAGCAAGTCACTGTGAGCGGTATCAACCAGAAAACGGTCAGAATGAACCCGAAAAGCAGGGTAAATATACTGGAAGGTACCTATTCCAGAGCCAAAAGGATACGCAAGGATAATCTTCAAGGCCCCCTTCCAAACATCAAAACGTTGAAATAAACTCTGAAACTGAGTTGTCTGGGCAACGCTTATCCGTTCCCATATTCTAGGCCAAAAATACCAACCCGCTGAAGCTAATATTATACCAAATATCAAAGCAGAAACTAAACTTTTTGTTTTAACTGAATTTAAGTTCTTAAACAGCAAGAAGGTTAAGCCTATTAAGGTTATTACGAAAGTAATCCAGGAAAGCCTGCTATTGCTTAAAATCAAGGTAACAATGAATACAATAAGAGCTAACCCGAGAATAAACTTACGAAAAACCCCTTTGCTTGATAAAAGTAAACCTAAGCAAAGAAAGAAATCTAAGTTTATGTAAGCGCCAAATGAACCGCTATTGATGTAGCGCGAAGACAAAGAGTGCTCTTGAGACCAGAACTTGGAAGACAAATACTCGTAATATTGCAAAATTCCAAAACCACAATAAAACAAGCCGACGAACACGATAATCCAAAGTAATAAATTCCGCCTTTTACTGCAATTTATTGTATCCGCGACGATAAAGAAAATAATTAAATAACTAAACCAGTTTAAAAACTCCAATATACTGGCATAGCGATAGATTGAGTAAGTTATTGAAATGAACGCCAGGCCAAAGAAACAAAGTAAAGACGTATAGACTGAAGAAGAATTTATATCTTTAGAATAGAAACTTCTCTTGATTAGCCAAATGAGTAAGAGTAAAAAGCTGGCTAAATGAATATAAAATTGGGCAAAGATACCGACGGAGCCATAAGGCCAGGGAGAAAGGACAATAATTGCGGAAATGATAGCGATTAATAAGTAATCGAGTAAGTTAGAAATATAGATTTTATTCATGCTTTGTTAAGAGGCAGCGGTTTGGGAATAACCACTTCCCTATCTTCTATTATAGCTTGTGGGATAGTTGTGACCATTGCCAAAGCCATCTCTTTCCCAATTATGCCGGAGGCAATCTCTAGGGCTTCAGATAATAGCGGAGGACGCTTGTTAATTCCGTGAGTATCAGTTGCAATAATATACGCAAGCTTATGTTTCAGAATTAAATCTACGCTTTCTTTTGCTTTAGGGCCCATTTTCCCAATGATGCTTGAGGCAGTAACCTGAATTAAAGCCCCTGCCTTGATAAGGTTATACAGAATGCCCAAATCCCCTTGTAACTCTAAACATCTCTCCGGATGCGTAACAATAGGAATGATACCCTTTAATACCAAACCCCCAATAAGCTTTTCTATATTCGGAGGCAGTAAAGAATAAGGAGTATCTAATAAAAGATACCTCGATTGATTAATGGTTAATAAAGACTTGCTTTCAAGAAGAGTAAAGATTTCGGGAGTAAATTCATAATCAGCCCCAGAGAGCAAATCAATTTCTATCTTTTGAGCCTTTAATTCCTCTTTCAGCTCTTCTGTTTTCTGAGTGATTATTTCTTTAGTATTGGGGAACTTACCTATATGCGGCGTTGCCACGATTGTGCGTATGCCGTCCTGATAAGCCATACTACACATTTTAAGCGACTCTTCCAGGCTCAACGAGCCATCATCGATTCCGGGAAGGATATGAGCATGCAGATCAACCATTTATACCTTATCGCTAGCAGCATAATCGTAGTGGTAATAATTATAATAATAGTAGTAGTAACTACCTTTTTGCATGTTGACGTTGTTTAAGACGCTGCCTAATATATTTGCCTTAACATTACTCAGCCTTTCAAGCGCCTGTTTTAATAAATCTCTGGGCAAGGCACTTGCCTCAACAATGATTAATACGCCTTCGACCTCCGTAGCCAGCAAAGCCGCATCAGTAACTGCGATTAAAGGAGGCGAATCAAAAATTACCATTTCGTATTTCGACTCAGCATAACGCATCAGCTTCTTCATACGCTCAGAAGAGACTAATTCTGCGGGGTTAGGAGGCAGGGGCCCGCTAGGAAGAATTGATAAGTTCTTTATGTCTGTAGGAATCACTACATCTTCAAGAGATGACTCTCCTAGTAAAATAGTAGTTAAACCAACCTCCCTACCTGATTTAAACGCCTTATGGATACGCGGCCTTCTTAAGTCCGCATCAATGATTAATACTTTTTTCCCGGTCTGGGCTAAGATTATGCCCAAATTCACACTGGTTGTGGTTTTACCTTCTCCTCTTATAGAGCTAGTTACTAATAGAGTCTTTACCGGCCGGTCCACTAAAACAAATTGCAAATTTGTCCTTAAGGTCCGATATGCTTCGGCAATAGGAGCCTCCAGTGTCTCTGCGCTGGCAAGCCTATGCACAGTAAAAGCCAATTCATCCTTCACTTCGTTTTTCTCTGCGGGAAGAAGCTTTTTTTTGTTAAAACGAGCTTGAATAAAATTGCCCTTTGGCTTATTTATACCCATCGAAGGTATAAGGCCTAACACAGCCAAATTAAAACCGTTCTTTAATTCTTCTGCTGTTTTAATGGTAGTATCAAGATATTCTCGAAAGAATCCTAATCCGGTGCCCATAACAAAACCCATGACAATACCTATTATAATATTTAATCTCTTATTTGGCCTAACAGGAGCCGCAGAAACTATTGCCGGCTCGATAATTCTTACGCTGTAAGCTGAGACATCACGAGTAACATCCAACTCCTGTAATTTTTTAAGCAAGACCTGATAAATCTCTTCTGCAGTCTGAGGGCTGAAAGCTATTGTAGCTGCGCCTTTCTCATCAGCCTGCGCAGTATTAACTATCGCTGGTTCCTGCCCCTGAGACTGCCGATTAGCTGATAGATTTTCTTCAAACTCTTTTTTTCTCTGCCGCATCGCAACCATAACCGGATGGTTCTCCCCGTAAATCTTTGAGGCTGAGGTTAACTGTTCTAACTTATTCATTAAAACTATAATAGTATTGCGGGAGGTATCAAATTGGGATTCCTGAGTGTAGCTTATATAAATCTTTGCGATTGCATTAGCAATATAAGCAGACAGCTTTGGGTCAAAACTTTCAATGGTAATCCTAATTACCCGCGCGGACATAGTCGAAGGCACGCTAATCATTGGCCTTACTAAAGCCCCGAGCTCGCTCTTTTGGGCATCTTTATAGTTTCCCGGCAACTCTTTTCTATCCTTAAAGAGTTCCTCTGAAACTAAATTTTTAAAATAGCTGCTTTGTATAAGCTTAGCTTGGGTGTCGAAAAACACGGGATCAAGAATATTCTGATTGTAACCTTGCGCAGACTGCACATTGAGAATTCGGGTAGGATTATTAAGCTCAACAATCAAGTCTGTAAACGAAGAGAATACCGGCCTTTGGAAGGAATTAACTAAAACTACAATAAACAAAACTACTACTACAGTGGATAGAATAAGGAATTTGCGTTTCCTTAGTAAGTACCAATAATCCCATAATTGAACCGTATTTGTAGCTTGAGCCATTTAACTAAAACCAACTTTTTATCGCAACTAAGACATCTCCAGCCTTCAGCGTTACATCTTCGGATTTGTCACCTTTGCGTATTTTATCCAAGTTTACAATAATATTCTTCTTTTCCCCCTTCTCTTCGCGTATAATCTTGGCTTTGCCTTTATTGGCAAAATCGCTCATTCCCCCGGCGAGGCGAAACGCTTCTAGGACACTTAAATCTTTCTCAATAGTGTAAGGCCCGGGATTTCTTACTTCTCCCAGGACATAAATTTGCTGTTGTGTGCTTTTGCGCGAGATAACAATTGAATCCCCGGATAGAATCTGAAGGTTCTGGGAAAGGTCTCCGTTCATTAACAATGCGTATAAATCAACGTTAATCTTCTCTTCTGCGCCTGAAAGCTTCTTACGCGTTATCTCCATCTTACCGCTAGACCCTTCAGTGCTTCCAATCTGAGAAAGTAAATCTAAAACATAAGTCTTTCTTTTAAGATAATGCACACCGGGATTCTTAACCAAACCGAAAACCATCACTTTCTGCCCAAGGTATTCTTTTACCGTAACAGTAATCTTAGGTTCTAATAAATAATTCCCTGACTTAAGCTTCTCTGCGATAAAGTCGGCCAGCTCTTTGGAGGTAAGTCCGGCGGACTTAACTTTATCCAAAAAAGGCATCACAATAAAACCATCCCCACTAACAGTATATACCTTTGTAAGGTTGTCGTCTTTTAATACTACAATATCTAGGACATCATTTGCGGCTATCGTATAATCTTCCTTAGCTGAAATAGTACCATCGTCGGAAAAACAAAAATTAACGCAACTAAAAAAACTCGCTATGAAAAGTGATAAAACAATGGTAAATTTCTTTGCGTTTAACATAATAGTCCCTCCCTTAGAAAAAAACCTATATGTCACCTTGCCCCTAAAACAAGGCCTTCGGGTTAATATAGGTATTTGTTACTATTTTTTAACTAGAAATCTGTTTAGAAGGAAATGTCTATGCCAAGTCCGCCACCAAAGGATTTATAGCAATAGCTATCGCCTCGCACACTTAAGGAAGCCCATTTCAAGAGCTTGCGACTGTACCCTAAGCCTATGGTATAAGATTCTTCTCTCAATTCCTGGGTAGCTGCATTTGTCACTAAATCAGCAGATTTACCAAGATTCCAAGAATAAGTAAAGCCAAAATCAAAAATATCCTTATCAGTAAGCTTGTAATTCAGGTTGGTCGTGATACGGTCAGTCGTAAGTTGACGGTATTCTGAAGATAAATGAGAGGCAATGCTCTCATTATTTAAAAAATCTGAACCTGACTGCAGTGTCTCTTTATCTAAAGGATTAAATGTGTCTATTATAGCGTGCTGATAATCAAACTTTAATTCGCTGAAGTTAGTCAGCCGAGCACTTAATCCAGTTCCGTAAGTTGCGCCGGAGCCACTATCGCCGATCCTATATTCTCTATCGGTATAGCCGCCGTTCACTGAGGCAGATATTCTCGGCGTTAACACCTGCGAAATTGATAATTGACCGGAATAAGAATTGTAATCTTTTTTGATCGAATAATAATCGTTGGCGGTCCTAAACTTTCTCAGATGATAATCAAAATTCGGAGTTAAGGTTGTAAGGGGAGAAAGCCTATACGACATATCCCAAGTTACACCCTCATCATCATAATCCGAATAGATATCGCTACTCGGGCCTCTGTATGTCTCATAAGCATATTTTAAACCTGTAGAAACCCTGCTATTCAACTGCTGGGCAATAGAAGCACCTACAGTATTGTAGGTAAAACTCTTGTCTCCGCTGAAATTCAAAGGACTTACAGAGAAATCATCTGAAATTCCAATCGAAGTGTTTTCGGTAAGGTCATAGCGCAACAGGCCATTTGCCGAATGCATAGCTTTTCCATTGTAGCCATTTACCATAAAATAGTCGAATTGATAACCAGTCTCAATATACACCCTATCTAAAGGAAGTTGGAGAATTATCCCTGGCTTAACTTCCTGAGTAAATCTATATTTTGAGTCAGAATTATTAGCAAGCTCAACATTGTCCGTAAAAGAAGTTGTATACTTAAAAGTCGGCTTAATCCTCAAACTACCTACCTCAAAAGACTGCTGTATTAATTCGGCTGCCACAGCATAATCCACAAATAATAATAAAAATAGAAATAATATTAATAATGCCAATTTGTTCCTTAGCCGGAAAATTCCCATTTTTTACCCCCCTATTTTTTTCCTTTATTCATTTTATACTAAATCTTTGGCGCAATCGGGCTTATGGAAGTGCCCGAGATGACATTTGTTCTTTCGCCTAATAAATTCATTATATTGTCTATTAACATCTGAACGGCATCGTCAAAAGCAAGATCTTTCATCGCATCTGCCTTTTTCCCAAGCATAGCCACTACATCATCAAGGGTAATTATTTCGCCAGCATTCCATCCTTTAGGAGGAACAATCCCTAA
>JAPLLQ010000018.1 GCA_026387485.1 Candidatus Omnitrophota bacterium
AAGAACGCTACGATAACAGCTATAGCCCCGAGAAGGCTCAAAATACTTAATATTCCTGCAGTTTTTCCAATTAAAAAAATAGAAAGAATAATTAAGTAAACAGCCACCAATACCAGTAAACTCTTGATTATTCCAAAACCCTGACCCAACAACTTATTACGCGCTTTCTCCGGCTTGAGTAGAAAAATAACCCCGGAAATAATTAAAACCCATCCTAGAATGATAGTTACATAAGCCATATTTAACCTACCTTTCTTAGAAGGGGATTTTTGCGCTAGTGCTTAATGCACTTTTAGCTTTTCCTAAATCATATTTTACCACAAATTCCAAAATTGCAAGCAATTTAGTGAACGGGGGAAATTGCGCCATTTTTATACCCAATAGCAGTTTTAGCGGCTGCCGAGGCTTGCTTCTCGCAGCACCGCTTGTTTTCCCCACCGTGGAAAACTGCGCTTGGGGAATCTGCTCGCTCGTCCAATACCTTCTAATTAGCGGTGGACACCATGGCCGCTCGCATCTTCACATGCTGCTCAAAGTCAAGCCTCGCCATCCGCTAAAAATAAGCTAGTTATATCTAAATGACACTGGCAAACTTCGAACGAATAGTTCATTTACGGGTGACTTGGGGATGTGTCTCGCAGCCGCAAATTTGCGGCGAGAGACACTCCCCAAGGCAGGACCCGTAAAGGATTAAACGAGAGAGAAACTTGGCAGGGTCATTTAAAGCTTTAACATAGAAGCGCAGGCTTTACAATATGGGAGTTTTGGATTATAATTAGGTTAACCTTAAGGAGGAAGTATGCTTAAATTTTTACGCCACAAAAAAACAGCTAAGAAGATCTGGATTGGTTTGGCAATACTGGTATTACCGGCTTTCGTATTCTGGGGTTTTGGCAGCGCCATAGATAGACAGAAAAAAAGCGGTTATGTAGGAAAGATATCCAGCAGAAAGATCTCCTTATTAGAATATAAAGATTCGGTCATCGCCGCAAGAAATGCGGCAATTATCCAACTGGGGAGTAAGTTTTATGAAGTACAAAAAGACCTTAACTTGGAAACTATGGCTTGGGAGAGATTGATATTACTTCAAGAAGCTAAGAATCGCAGGATTACTGCCTCAGACCGGGAAGTAATTGAGCTGATTGAAAGCTACCCCTTTTTCCAGCGTAATGGCAACTTTGATAACCGAATATATGATGAAGTAATCAAATATGTCTTTCGCATCCAGCCTCGCGTCTTTGAAGAAGAGACCCGCCAGAATATAATCCTTTCTAAGCTCTATCAGCAGATTATCGGTGATGTGAAAGTGGATGGAAAAGAAGTACGGGAAGGTTATATTAAAGCTAATAACAAAGGCAAGGCCAACTTTCGCGTTAATGAAAAGAAATTCGCCCTGGAGCAAAAAGAATTCGGCTTAAAAATCCTGGAAGAGAAAAGGCAGGAAAAACTCACCCAATTCCTGGAAGTACTAAAAAAGAAAACCCAATAGAATTACTGCTTTATCTTAATCGAATTCACCGGGCACTGGTCAGCCACTTCCTGCAGATTGCAGGTTGCGCAAACCTGGGCCTTAACATGGGCAACGCCATCACCTTGGATTTGGAAAACATCAGGGCAGGATTGTTCGCATAGCCCGCACCCTACGCAGGTTGAAGTATCAACGGTTACCTTCATTATCTCCTCCGGCTCTATCTTTCTAACAAATTCTCAAAAGTCTCTTCATGGTCAACTTCTTCGGATAATATGTGAGTGACTAACTGATAGGTAACATTATCCTTACCCAATGTCTTCTTGGCGATCTTATTATAAACTTCGATTGCCCCTGCCTCAGCTTCGGTGACAATGCGGATGATCCTGTTAATATCCGCGGTATTTTTCGGAGGCATAAGATAGGGCGCATTGGCGTTCTTCTCTAATTCCATCGGGTTAGCTACCGGGATATCGCCTAATTTTATGATCAAATCAGCTATCTCTGTGGCGTGCTCTAATTCATCTTTAGCTAATTTCTCTAACATCTCTTTGACATCTTCATAAGCCCGTCCGGAAACAATCTGGGCCATATACCAATACAAATAAAACGCTAGCCATTCATCGCAATAAGCTTTATTTAAATCCTTGACCAGGTCTTTTAAACTCAAATCCACAATTGCCCTTGCCTGTTTTCCCATACCGCACCTCCTTAATGAGCGCATAACTTACGAACACGATAGTGTAAGTAAGTTATCTGCGCGAATTAACCCCGCCTCTTGCATTCTGCAAGAATGCGGCGGGGTAAGTTCGGCCAAACAACTTAGCTTCGCTATAGCTCGCTAATTTGTGGCCTCACTTACTTTTAATCCGTATTTCTTTATATTATTATCCGCGATCTCCTGAACCTTTTTTATCTCATCAGGATTCTTCAGTAGATGTTTAAACCTGCCTTGAGTCTTTAAATATTCCTCAACCGGCTTTGGGGTAATTTGTCTTTTGGCAGCCAGTATTCCGTTTTCATATTCAATTAAAGGATATAATCCGGTTTCAACCGCCAGTTTTGCCACCGCAATGGTCAAATTTGTCTCATGCCGCCAGCCTAAAGGACAGGGTACATGTATCTGCATATATTTCGGCCCTTTAATGGATAGCGCCTTCTTTACTTTTCTCTGGATATCCTGAGGAAAAGCTACTGAAGCAGTTGCTACATAAGGAATCCCATGGGCGTTCGCGATTTCCGGCATGGGTTTTTTGGGCCGGATATTTCCGGTTGATTTTACGCCTATTGGGCTGGTTGTAGTATTAGAATCAAATGGTGTAAGGCCGCTACGCTGGATACCAGTATTCATGTAAGCTTCATTGTCATAACAGACATATAAGATATTGTGCCCCCGCTCGAGCATACCGGAAAGCGCCTGTAAGCCAATATCCGCGGTTCCGCCATCTCCTGCCTGGGCAATTACATTTATACTATCGGCTTTACCTAAATATTTAAGCGCAGATTCTACTCCCGAAGCAACTGCAGCACAGTTCTCAAATAAAGAGTGGATAAAAGGAACCCCCCAGCTTGTTTCAGGGTATTTGGTAGAGAAAACTTCCAGGCATCCGGTATTATTTGCTACAATCGTATTCGGGCCGGCCGCGTCAATGACTAGACGCGCTGCCAGAGACTGGCCACAGCCTGCGCAGGCAGTATGTCCGGAATTAAAGAGTGTTTTGCTCATAGCTTTCCTTTAAGAGTTCGGGTTTTAAATCAATGAATTCGCCCTGCTTCTCTTTGCCGGTCATCAAGCGAAAGATTTCTTTAATCGAATTTTTAGTAATATCCCGTCCGCCTAAACCTACAATAAAACTGCTGATTGCTTTAGGTTTTTTGGCTTTACCGAAAAATACTGCCTTTATTTCGGCAGATAAGGGAGCAAAAGAACCCAGGGAGAGCGCCCGGTCAATCACCGCTACTTTGGAAATATTTTTTAATGCTTCATAGATTTGGTTTACCGGGAAAGGCCGCAAAGAGGTTATTTTAAGCAGCCCGACTTTCTTGCCCTTCTTCCTCAACTCATCTATAACTTCCTTAATAGTCCCGCAGACTGAACCCATAGCTACAATTACTCTCTCCGCGTCTTTTAATTGATAACCTTCGATCAAACCATTATAAGTACGTCCAAAAACCTTGGCGAAATCCGCGGTAATCTTAGGAATAAGCGCTAAGGCTTCTTTATGAGTTTCATTTAAAGCATAGCGCGCCTCGGTATAATACTCAGGGTCAACTAATGGGCCCAGAGTCATCGGATTTTCAACATCTAATTTGTAAGGAGCTTTGTAAGCAGGTAAAAATTTATCGACTTCTTCCTGGGTAGGTATATCCACGGTTTCAACGCCGTGAGTGAGGATAAAACCATCCATGCAAACCATTACCGGAAGCATAATCGATTTATCTTCACCTAATTTATAGGCAATTAAGTGCAAATCCGCTGCTTCCTGAATATCCTCGGCATGAAACTGCACCCATCCGGCATCGCGTAAACTTACCGCGTCCTGATGGTCATTCCAAATATTAATCGGAGCGGAGATAGCTCTTACTGCGGTAGTCATAACTACCGGAAGCCGCATCCCGGCGATATTAAAAACCACCTCACCCATTAATAACAGGCCTTGCGAGCTGGTTGCGGTATAAGCGCGCACTCCTGCGGCGGAAGCACCCAAAACTACTGAAGCTGCGGAATGTTCGCTTTCAACATTAACGAATTGGGCATTCAAATGCCCGTCAGCAACTATCTGGGCGAGCTCTTCTACAATATGGGTTTGAGGCGTAATTGGATAAGCGGAGATTACCCCCGGTTTACAGAGCTGGATAACCTTGGCTACTGCCATTGAACCTTCTAAGAACTCTTTCATTCTTTGGAATCCTCTTTAACCATCTCAATATCCTGCTTAGGGCAGATACGCGCGCAATTTCCGCAGCCCTTGCAGTAATCCGGGTCAAAATCATAAGTATTTTTACCCTCTCCGGATATACAGCTTTCAGGACAAATCAACAGGCACATATTGCAGGCAATGCAATTCTTTTTTAAAAACTTAGGCCTGGATTCAGTGCGCCAGGGGCCGGTTTTATTATTCCGGCTTGAACCGGGTTTACAAGTCAGCGGGCCGAACATAATTATATCCTTCCTGAGCTGCTTTTATATTAGCTTCCTGTAGCTTAGCCTCAAATCTATGTTTTATAGCCGCAATTAATTCATCCAAAGTCAGTTCACCGGTGGCAGCGCAAAAAGCGCCTAATATAGCGGTATTCCCTAAAGGCCTGCCTATATGTTTTAAAGCGATATCGTTTGCCGGAACTACTAGGACTTTTTGTTTAGCGCTACACTTAGGAAGCTGCACCGCGGTCTCTTTACCATTAATAATCACGGTTCCGTTTTCTTTTAGTCCGGATAAACAGTTAAAACCGCGCATGAGGGTATAGTCTACTATTAATAAGTAATCCGGTTCGTAGATCTGGCTGCGTAGCCGCACGGGTCTAGAATCCACCCGCACAAAGGCATTCATCGGAGCGCCCATCCGGGCAGCGCCGAAGCTGGGAAAAACAAAAGAATACATGCCTTTTATGAAATAAGCATAACCTAATAATGAAGCGGTAGTGATTGCGCCCTGGCCTGCGCGGGCATGGATACGGATTTCTTTCATTTAATGGTTAAACTCCTTAAAGCAAAAATGTTCAAGTATAATATATCTTTTCCGCTACTTTGTCAAATAATTTATTTTCAATCAATTTTAGCGGCTGTCGAGGCTTGCTTCTCGCTGTATTAATTTATTTTACTCTCAGGGTATTGCTCGCTCACGAAAATTTTCGCCGTCTGCTACGGTTTACTTCCTCGTTACGGGTAGGCTGCCCGTAGATGGAGTCCTCCACTCGTCGTAAACCCTTGCAGACTACTTTGTATATAAGCTTGGCCGAAAATTTTCTTATGTTCGCTTGCAACACCCTTCGGCAAAATAAAGTAAGCTAGCCTACTTCTAGCGGATGACTTGGCTTGATTTCGAGCAGCACGTGTGCAGCCCGAGCGGGCAGGGTTGCCCAGCTAAAGATGATTCCGGTAGAGCGAGGGCGAAGGCCGAGCGAAGATTTTCCTCGCTGGGGAAAAT